>NZ_JBHUYJ010000009.1:59099-82160 GCF_042668715.1 Streptomyces sp. NPDC057271 | reverse complement strand
GTGGCGACGAGGAAGATCGCGAAGTTGGCGATCGCGCCGGTGACGACGATCCTGCGCCAGCCGATCCTCGGACCCAGACGCCCGGTCAGCGGGGCGGAGATCACGCCGATGAGCTGGATCGGGGTGAGGAAGAGGACGGCGGCGGTCACGGCGGAGAGGCCCAGGCCGACCCGGCCGTCCTGCGAGAAGAGCGGGATGGTCAGCGCGACGGCGCCGAAGGCGCCGCCCAGGGTGCAGATGGTGGTGAGGAGCAGCGGCCAGGCGCGTCGCGAGGCCAGGACCTCGATGTCGATGACCGGGTTGGCGGCGCTCTTCTGCGAGACGACGAAGAAGACGAGCGAGGCGAGGCCGCCGAGCAGGAAGCCGAGGGTGAGGACCGAGGTCCAGCCCCAGGAGCCGCCCTGGGCGAGGCCGACGAGCACGCCGGTGAGGCCGAGCGAGAGGGCGGCGATGCCACGGGAGTCGAAACGGCCGTCGGCGGCGGTGGCCGGGACGTCGGGAACGTAATTCCGGACACCGATCAGGCCGGCGACGGCGATCAAGGTGGAGCAGACGAAGATGCCGCGGAAGCCGATGGTGTCGGCGATCTGGCCGCCGGCGATGGCGTCGACGCCGGCGAGGCCGCCGTTGACGGCGGTGATGATGCCCGCGGCCTTGCCGAAGCCGGCCGGGGTGAGCAGCTGGTTCAGGGTGAGGAAGGCGAGGGTGAACATCGCGGCCGAGATGCCCTGGAGGATGCGGCCCGCGATGAAGACCTCGATGTTCGGCGCGAAGACGCAGAGCAGGTTGCCGACGATCAGGACGAAGGCGCAGACGATCATCATCGGCTTGCGGCCGCGCTGGTCGCTGAGGCGGGCGAGGGTGACCTGACCGATGGCCGCCATCAGGAAGAAGAGGGTCTGCGAGAGACCGGCGGCGGCCGTGGTGGTGCCCAGGCGCTCGATGACATCCGGCAGAGCGGGGCTGAGCATCGTGGCGTTGATCTGGTACCCGAGGACGGCGAGCACCATCGCCAGGAGCATGGGCCCGCGGCCCTTGAGGTCGGATGTGGCTGACATGTGGGCCCCTTTGCCGTGGATGTCATGGAATGAAACCGAGCTTGTCAGACAAGCAACGCCCAGACAGAGTGGGTTCTACGCGCGTAAAACGTCAAGTCCCTTTGACCTGTGAGGGCGCATACCGTTCACTTGCCGACAACCGAGCGGAGGAGGGGCAGTGGCAGTCGGAGGAGGGGCAGTGTCGGTCGGCGGACAGCAGCGACGACCGGTCGTGGTGCTCTACGAACGGATCGCGGACGCCATCCACGACGGCACCTATCCCCCGGGCTCGACCCTTCCCTCGGAGCCGAAGCTCGCGGGCGAGCTGGGCGTCAGCCGGCCCGCCCTGCGCGAAGCCCTGCTACTGCTGCAGGAGGACGGCCTGCTCTCCGTCCGGCGCGGGGTCGGCCGGACCGTCAACGACCACCCGCCGCGCCGCGGCTTCGAGCACATCCAGCCCCTGGAGGAGCTGATCGGGGCGGGCGGCCCACTGCGCGTCCGCGCCCTGCTCCGGGCCGTGGAGGAGCCCACCGACTTCACCACCCAGCACCTGCTCGCCCCCGCCCGGGCCGAGCTGCGCTTCTGGGAGTCGCTGCTGGCCGGAGAGGGTGCGGCGGCCGCGCTCAGCCAGGAGTGGGCGGCGGCCGACGACGTACTGGAGGCGACGCACCCGGACTTCGCCGAGGCCCTGCGCACGGCGCCCGCGCCCGAGCGGACCTCGATGCTCGCCGTGCTCACGGGAGCGTCACGCGGGGTGCCGCTGGGAGCGCACAGCAGCGTGACCGCGACCCTGCTCGGACAGCGCCGCGGCGAACAGCTCGGGCGGCCGGCCGACACTCCGGCGGTGCTCGTCACCCAGGTGGTGCGGGTCGGGGACACCCCGATCCTGGCGGCCAAGCACATGCTCCCCACGGGCGCCCCCGCCCTGCCGGTCCTCCAGTCGAACTGAGGGGCCGGGCACCCGGGGCGACCGCGGTCACAGCGGCCCGCCCCCGGTGTGGCGTACACTTCCGCGCCATGCACTTGTCTGACAACTCTGCCGCCCCGCTCAGCAGCCCGGTCTCCATACCCGTCGCCGGGTGGATCCGCCGCGCGCCCAAGGCCGTCCTCCACGACCACCTGGACGGCGGCCTGCGCCCCGCCACGATCGTCGAACTGGCCCGGGAGTGCGGCTACACCGCGCTGCCCACCGAGGACCCGGCCGCGCTCGCGGTCTGGTTCCGGAACGCCGCCGACTCCGGCTCGCTGGAGCGGTACCTGGAGACCTTCGCCCACACCTGCGCGGTGATGCAGACCCGCGAGGCGCTGCACCGCATCGCGGCCGAGTGCGCCGAGGACCTGGCGGCGGACGGTGTCGTCTACGCCGAGATCCGCTACGCCCCCGAGCAGCACCTGGCGGCCGGCCTGACCCTCGACGAGGTCGTCGAGGCCGTGAACGACGGCTTCCGCGAGGGCGAGCGCCGCTCCGGCGGCCGGATCACCGTCCGTACGCTCCTCACCGGCATGCGCCACACCGACCGGTCGCTCGAGATCGCGGAGCTCACGATCGCCCACCGCGAGAACGGTGTGGCGGGCTTCGACATCGCCGGCGGCGAGATCGGCAACCCGCCGGCCCGCCACCTCCCCGCCTTCCAGCACCTGAAGCGGCACAACTGCCACTTCACGATCCACGCCGGCGAGGCCGTGGGCGCGGAGTCGATCCACGAGGCCGTCCAGGTCTGCGGCACCGAACGGATCGGTCACGGGGTGCGGATCACGGACGACATCGCCGAGGACGGGACGCTCGGCCACCTCGCCGCGTACGTCCGCGACAACCGGATCGCCCTCGAGGTCTGCCCGACCTCCAACCTCCAGACGGGTGCGGCCAAGGACTACGCCTCGCACCCGATCGACGAACTGCGCCGCCTCGGCTTCCGGATCACGCTCAACACGGACAACCGGCTGGTCTCCGGCACCACCATGAGCGAGGAGTTCCAGCACATGGCGGACGCCTTCGGCTACGGCCCGGAGGTCTTCGAGGAGTTCACGATCGCGGCGCTCGACGCGGCCTTCCTTCCGCTGCCGGAGCGGCGGCGGCTGATCGACGAGGTCGTCCGCCCCGGCTACGCGGCGCTCGCGGCGCGCGCGTAACGCCGGCGGCCACGCGAAGAGCCCTCGTCCTGCCGGACGGGGGCTCTCCGCGTGGCGGCGTCGCCCGTTCCCGACGGGCGCGGTGACCGGGGGAACGCCGGCCGGCCCAGGCCGGGTCGAGGGGCCCCGGACCGGGCGAGCGGCCTACGCCGGCACCAGAGGCCCTCGGGGGGCAATGTCGAGGCCCGGCACCGTGTCGAAGCGGGCGGGGTGGCCGAGGCGGGTGACGCGGTCGAGCCGCGCCTCGACGTGCGCCCGCACCACGGGCCACTCCTCGTCCAGGATCGAGTAGAAGGCGGTGCTCCGTACGGCCCCGTCGAGGCCGCGCGAATGCGCCCGGCGCACGCCCTCACAGGTGGCGCCGAGCCGCTCGATGGCGGCCCGGGAGCGCAGGTTCCTGGCGTCGGCGCGCATCGAGATCCGGCGGACGCCCCACACCTCGAAGGCGTGCCGGAGCATCAGCAGCTTGGCCTCGGTGTTGACCCCGGTGCCCTGGACCCGGGGCGAGAGCCAGGTGTTGCCGATCTCCGCCGCGTCGGGGACCGAGGTGAGCGGATCACCGTGCGGGACGCCCGGCACCGAGGGCCAGACCAGCGGCCCCTGCCAGTAGTCCAGCTCGAGGAACCGCGTCGATCCCACGATCCGCCCGTCGGCGATGCTGACGACGGCGAAGGGCTGCGCTCGGCCCGCGGCCTGTTCGGCCAGGGCACGTTCGATATAGATCTCCGCCGCGTCCAGATTGTGGGGGACGGGCGTGAACGCGTACGTCGTACGGTCCGCGGAGCCGGCCGCGGCGATCGCGGCGGCGTGCTGTGGTGCGAGGGGTTCCAGCCGTACGGTGCGGCCGGACAGCACAACGGGAAGTGGCACGGGGCCTTCGGTCCTTCTGCGAGGAGGGAGCTGCGCCCCGCACCGACGTCACGGCGCGAAGGCGGAGGCACAGTCTCCGTCCCACTGCCCGCGGAGTGGGAAAAGAACAGGTAAAGAACGCCCGAAGGTCGCGTGAATCCACCCTTCTGGCTGCTAGCTCGTCTGGCCCTTGACAACGGGCTGCTCCAGGGCGCCGGTGCCGTCGCGTGCGGCGGTGACCGTCACGGGCTCGACGCCCCGGTTCCCCGGGTAGGCGTCGTCGCTCGGGTCCCCGATCAGTCCGGTGAGTGAGGACTCCGAGTGGCTCGTGGGGACCGGCCGGTTGCGGTAGTCGCGCGAGCCCCGGGCGACCTTGGCGCGGTTGTCGACGGGCCGTCCGGCAGGGAGGGTCAGCCGAGCGCCGGTACGTCCAGGGTGAGCGTCCCGGATTCCGCGTCCAGCACGCCCGGCACGCCCAGTGGGAAGGTGAGCGCCGTCTCGCTGTGCCCGAAGCCCAGCTCCTCCACCACGGGCACGCCGAGAGCGCCGAGCCGGTCGGCGAGGACCGCGCGGACCTCGCCGTAGGGGCCGCACTCCGCCCAGGAGCCCAGGGCGATGCCGGCGACCCCGTCCAGCCATCCGGAGCGGAGCAGTTGGGTGAGGATCCGGTCCAGTCGGTACGGCTCCTCCCCCACGTCCTCCAGGAGCAGCAGGCCGCCGCGGGCCGAGGGCCGGGCGTGCGGGGTGCCGAGGTCGGAGGCGAGAAGGCTCACGCAGCCGCCGAGGCTGACGCCGTGGGCCCGGCCGGGGGCCAGCGGGCGTGCGGTGTCCAGGCCGAGGGTCCGCACGGACTCGGGCTCGAAGAGGGTGGCCCGCAGGGACTCCTGGGTGCGGGGGTCCTTGAGGAAGGTGGCAGCGGCGGTCATCGGCCCGTGCAGGGTGGCGAGTCCGGTGCGGACGGCGAACGCCTCGTGGAGGGCGGTGACGTCGCTGTAGCCGACGAAGACCTTGGGGCCCGCCGCCCGTATCGCCGCCCAGTCGATCAGGTCCACCATCCGCTGGACGCCGTAGCCGCCCCGGGCGCAGATCACCGCCGAGACGGCGGGATCGCACCACGCCTCCTGTAGGTCACGGGCCCGGTTCTCGTCCGTGCCGGCGAGGTATCCCAACTCGGGGTGGACGTCGAGGACATGGGGTGCGACGACCGGTTCCAGGTCCCAGCCGCGCAGGATGTCCAGGCCCGCGGCGAGCCGCTCCTCCGGGATCGGCCCGCTGGGCGCGACGACGGCGACGCGGGCGCCGGGGCGGAGTCGCGGTGGCCGGTTCAGGGGGGTCACGGTCACTTCTTCAGCTCCAGGAGAGGGACATCGGGGCGGACGATGCCGAAGGTCTGGGCGTACAGGGAGAGTTCGGCCTCCAGGGCCCGGACCATCGTCTCGGCCATGCGGAAGCCGTGGCCCTCGCCCTCGAAGGTGAGGGCCGCGTGCGGGATGCCGCGCCCGGCCATGCGCGCGAGGAACCGCTCGGCCTGGGCCGGCGGGCAGATCACGTCGTCCAGCCCCTGGAGCAGCACGAACGGCGCTGAGATCCGGTCGACGTGGTGGAGCGGGGAGCGCTCGTGGTACCGGGCGGGGACGTCGGCGAGCGGGCCGACGAGCGATTCCAGGTACCGGGACTCGAAGTCGTGGGTCTCGTCGGTGGCCCAGCCCAGGAGGTCGAGGATGGGGTAGATGATCGTGCCGCAGGCGTAGACGTCGGAGGTGACGAGGGAGGCGGCGGCGGTCCAGCCGCCCGCGCTGCCCCCGCGGACGGCGAGCCGGGCGGGGTCGGCGGTGCCTTCGGCGGCGAGTGCCTCGGCGACGGCGGCGCAGTCCTCCACGTCGACGACGCCCCACTGCTCGCGCAGCCGGTCGCGGTACTCACGCCCGTAGCCGGTGGAGCCGCCGTAGTTGACCTCGGCGACGCCGATGCCGCGCGAGGTGAAGTAGGCGATCTCCAGGTCCAGGACGAGCGGCGCGTGGCCGGTCGGTCCGCCGTGGGCCCACACCACGTACGGCGGCAGTTCCTGACCGGGCGGGATCCGGTCGGGGCTGTGCGGCGGGTACACATGAGCGTGGATCTCGCGGTTGTCGGGTCCGGTGAAGGTGCGGATCTGGGGCTCGGGGTAGTACGACGGGTCGACCGGGTCGTCGTGGGCCGAGCCGACGACCCGGGCCCGGCCTGTGCGGGTGTCGAGTTCCACCACCTCGTAGGCGCTGCGGGGGCTGGCGGCGACGCCGACGACCCGGTCGCCGTGCACGGCGAGGGTGGCGGCCCATTCGGTCCAGGGTCCCGCGGCGTCGACGAGTTCGCCGCTCTCGGGGTCGAGTATGCCGAGTGCGGTGGCGCCCTTGCCGTGGATGACGGCGACGAGGCCGTTCGCCAGGGGCTGGAACCAGCTGAGCCCGATCTTCCACAGCGGTCCGCCGAACTCCTCGGCGCGGGGACAGAGCGCGACCCCCTCACCCCCGGCTTCCGCGCGGTAGAGGTTCCACCAGCCGCTGCGGTCGCTCACGTACAGCAGTTGTCCGGCGGCGGTCCAGCCGACCTGCGGCACGGACTCCTCCGGGCCGCCGGCGACGGGGCGGGCGTCACGCAGGGTGCCGTCGGCGGTGATGTCGGCGAGGAGCACCTCCGTGCCGTCCCAGGGCATCCGGGGATGGTCCCAGGCGATCCACGCGGCCCGCCGTCCGTCCGGGGAGAGTCGGGGTCCGGTGACGAACCGGTGCCGTCCGTCGGAGAGTTCGCGGATCGCTCCCCGGTCGTCGGCGGCCGATCCGTCGAGGGGTACGGCGGCGAGGACACGACGCACGTCGGTGGGCGCGGGGCCGGTGAACTCCTCCAGGACGCACCAGACCTCGCCGCGTTCGGGGTGGAACACGGGGTCGACCCAGCGCAGTCCGCCGCCCACGGCGGAGACGGGCGTGAGGGGGCGGGGGTCCGGTCCGCTCTCCGCACCGGCGTCGGGTTCGTGGGCGTAGAGCCGCTGGTCGGCGAAGTGGCTGAACACGACGAGCGGTCCGCCGTCCTCGCGCGCCAGGCCCGCCCAGGGCTGTCCGCCGTACTCGATCACCCGGCTGCGGACGTTCCAGGGGGCGGGGAGCACCGACTCCTCGCTGCCGTCGGCCCGTCGGCGTACCAGCGCGCGCCGGCCGCCCTCGGTGGGACGGGGCGCGGTCCACCACACCTCGTCGCCGACGACGCCGACGTACTCGGGCCGTCCGTCGTGGCGGGCGGCCAGTGTGGCGTCGATCGGGGAGGGCCAGCTGCCGTAGGCGCCCGTGGGGACCATCGCGACTTCCTTTACGCGGACTTGACGTGACTCACTCGAACCCGACCGAAGCTACGCGGACCTCAGGTAGTGGTCGAGGACCCGGACGCCGAAGTGCAGGGCGTCGACCGGAACCCGTTCGTCGACGCCGTGGAACAGCGCTCCGTAGTCGAGTTCCGGGGGCAGCTTCAGCGGGGAGAAGCCGTAGCCGGTGATGCCGAGCCGGGAGAACTGCTTGGCGTCCGTCCCGCCGGACATGGAGAACGGGACGACGTGGCCGGTCGGGTCGAAGTGCTCGACGGCGGCCCGCAGCCGGGCGAAGGTCGGCGAGTCGACCGGAGCCTCCAGGGGGACCTCCCGGTGGTGGAACTCCCACTCCACGTCCGGTCCCGTGAGCCGGTCCATCGTCTCGGCGAACTCCTCCTCGCCGCCCGGCAGCGTCCGGCCGTCGACGTAGGCGACGGCCCGTCCGGGGATGACGTTGACCTTGTAACCGGCTTCCATCATCGTCGGGTTGGAGCTGTTGCGCACGGTCGGTTCCACGAGGGCGGCGGCCGGTCCGAGCTTCTCCAGGAGCTGGTCGACGTCGAACCCGTCGGCGCTCACATCGGTCTCGATGCCGTAGAGGGCGGCGAGTCCGGTGAGCGCGGCCCGCACCGTCGGGGTGAGGCGTACGGGCCAGGTGTGGGCGCCGATGCGGGCGACGGCCTCGGCGAGGCGGGTGACCGCGTTGGCGGTGTTGACCTTGGAGCCGTGGCCCGCGCGGCCTCGGGCGGTGAGCTTGACCCAGGCGGTGCCGCGCTCGCCGGCGGCGATCGGGTAGAGCGTCATACCGGGCGTCGGGTGGAAGCTGAACGCGCCGGACTCGCTGATGCCTTCCGTGCAGCCGTCGAAGAGCCCGGGGTGCCGCCCGGCGAGGAAGTCCGAGCCGTCCACGGCGCTCGCCTCCTCGTCCGCGGTGTACGCGAGGACGACGTCCCGGCGTGGCCGGACACCCTGGCGTGCCCAGGAGCGGACGACGGCGAGGACCATCGCGTCCATGTTCTTCATGTCGACGGCGCCACGTCCCCAGACCACCCCGTCGCGGACCTCTCCGGAGAAGGGGTGGACGGTCCAGTCGGCGGGCTCGGCCGGGACGACGTCGAGATGGCCGTGGACGAGCAGGGCGTCGGCGGACGGGTCGGTGCCCTCGATGCGGGCCACCACGTTGGTGCGGCCGGGGGTCCGTTCCAGGAGCGTCGGCTCCAGGCCGATGGCGGCGAGGCGCTCGGCGACGTACTCGGCGGCGGGCCGCTCGCGGCAGTCCCCGCCGCCCCGGTTGGTGGTGTCGATGCGGATCAGCTCGGAGGTGAAGGTCACCACCTCGTCGAGCGCCGCGGCGTCCGGACCGCCCTGGGCAGGCTCAGCCATACTGCTCCTCCACCGCTGCGGAGACGATCGTGGTGACCGCCTTGAACGTGCGAATCCCCTCGTACATGGCCTCGCTGGTGTAGGCGACCCGGCGCTCGCCGACCCGCGCCACGCCCGGGACGACGGTGGCGGCGCCCGCCAGATGCTCGGCGTCGAACTCCAGCTCGATCGTGAACCGCCCGCCCGGCTCCGGCTCGTACCGTACGGCGAGGGCGGCCGCGGACCGCGCGGCGGCCCGGATGTCGCTCGCCGTGCGCTTCGGGGTCCGGCACACCGCCGCGTACCGCGAGACGTGGTCCTTGACGGCGACCTTGAGCGCCTCGGGCGCGTAGCCGAGGGCGTCGTCACACGTCAGGTCGTCGCCCGTGACGAGGACGACGGGCACGCCGTACTCCGCCACCACATGGGCGTTGAGCAGCCCCTCGCTCGCCCGGACGCCGTTCAGCCAGACGCCCGTGACGGAGTTGGCGAGGTAGGTGTGGGCGAGGACACCCTCGGTACCGGCGCCGGTGTGGTAGCCGACGAAGGCGATGCCGTCGACGTCACCGTGCTGCACCCCCTCGACCATGGACAGCGTCTTGTGCCGCCCGGTGATCATCTCGGCGCGCTCGTCGAGCTGTTCGAGCAGCAGGTTCCGCATGCTCCAGTGGGCCTCGTTGATGAGCACCTCGTCGGCGCCGCCGTCGAAGAACCCCAGCACCGCGGCGTTCACATCGGAGGTGAACATGGCCCGGCACCGCTCCCACTGGGGCGTCCCGGGCAGCACGTCCGCCGGCCAGGTGACACCGGTGGCACCTTCCATGTCGGCGCTGATCAGGATCTTCATCGTGCTCCCGGTCTCCTCGACGCAGCCCCACCTTAAGTGCGAGAACCCTCGGTGCGAAGGAGGTCCGGGCAAGAGCGACCGGGTGACGGGCCGAGCGTCACCCGGTGGTGTGCGCCGCCCGGTCGCTCGTGGCCCACAGGGAGCGGACATGGCCCAGGTGCCGCTTCATGCACCGCTCCGCTCCCCTGGCGTCACCCGCGAGCATCAGGTCGAGGAGTTCCAGGTGCTCCTCGGCCGACGGGATCAGCTCGCCGCGCTCGTCCAGCGCGGTGAGCCCGTACAGCCGGGACCGCTTGCGCAGCTCGCCGACGGTCTCGACGAGGCGTTCGTTGCCGGCGAGCCCGAGGAGCGTGAGGTGGAACCGCCGGTCGGCCTCCAGGTAGCCGATGAGGTCGTGCTCCCTGGCGGCGCGCACGATCTCCTCGGCGACGGGCCGCAGCGCCTCCAGGTCCTCCCGGGCGGCGGTGCGGGTGACCCGTCCGACCACCGGGATCTCGATGAGCGCGCGGATCTCGGTGTACTGGTCGAGGTCGCGCTCGTCCACCTCGGTGACCCGGAACCCCTTGTTGCGGACCGGCTCGACCAGGCCTTCGCGCGCCAGGTCGAGCATGGCCTCACGGACGGGGGTGGCGGAGATCCCGAAGTCCTCCGCCAGGGTCGGCGCGGAGTAGACCACGCCGGGCCGCAGTTCGCCCGAGATGAGCGCCGCCCGCAGGGCATGGGCGACCTGGTCGCGCATCCGCTCCACGGAGGCGTTGAGGTCGCGGTGGGTCAGATGCCCCATGGTGACGGTGGTCCCTTCGTTCGGGTCCGGACCAGGTCCGTTGGTTCGGTTCTGAACCACCACCGTACAATGTCACGTTGTTTCCGCAGGTGACAGGGTGTAGGTGCGACTCGACGTGTAGAAGTCGAGCGCGGCCCCGCCCTGTTCGCGCGGCCCGAGGCTCGACGCCTTGGACCCCCCGAACGGCAGATGGAAGTCCACGCCGCTGGAGGGGGCGTTGATCCGGACCATCCCGGTGTCGAGCGCGTCGAGGCCGTGCAGGGCGGTGGTCAGATCGGCGGTGTGGACCGAGGTGACCAGGCCGTACGGAACGGAGTTCGTGATCCGCACGGCCTGGGCCAGGTCGTCGGCGGGCAGCAGGGCGGCTACGGGTCCGAAGACCTCCTCGTGCAGCAGCGGGTGTTCGGGGGCGACCTTCTCGACCAGCGTCGGTGCCGCGTACCAGCCGGGTTCCCCGGAGGGGAGCGTGCCGCCGGCGAGCGTGGGCAGCCCCTCCCGGGCCGCGGTGACCCGGTCGCGGGCCCGTCGGTCGATGAGCGGGCCGCAGACGGTGGCCGGGTCGGCCGGGTCGCCGACCGGGACGGCGCGCAGCGCTTCGGCGAGCGCCTCGCGCAGGGGGCCGAGGGCGGCTCCGACGGCGACGACCCGGCCGGTGGCGGTGCACTTCTGCCCCGCGTACCCGGCGATCGCCGCGGCGATGTGGGCGGCGGCCTGTCCGATGTCGGCGTCCGGTAGCACGATCGCCGCGTTGAGACCGCCCATCTCGGCCTGGACCGGGACGCCCCGGGCCATGGCGTTCGCGGCGACGGCCCGGCCGACCGAGGTCGAGCCGGTGAAGGAGACGACGTCGGCCGCGGAGACGAGCGCGTTGCCCTCGGTCGCCCCGCCGGGCAGCACCGTGAACACCCCCTCGGGCAGCTCCTTCTGGACGATCTCGGCCAGGCGCAGTGCGCACGCGGTGGCCTCGGGGGCGGGTTTGAGGACGACGGCGTTGCCGACGGCGAGGGCCGGGGCGGCCTTCCAGCTCGGGATGGCGAAGGGGAAGTTCCATGGGGTGATCAGCCCCGCCACACCGTGCGGCCGGCGCCGGGTCAGGAGGAGTCCGGGCCCGGCGGCGGGCTCGTGGACGGCTCCGGTGGGCGCGAAGGGGGCCTGGGCGTAGTAGCGCCAGATCGCGACGGTCCGGGCGACCTCGGCCCTGGCCTCGGTCAGCGGCTTGCCCACTTCGCGTACGGCGAGCGCGGCGAGTTCGGGCCCCGCGGCCTCGACAGCCGCCGCGACGGCGCCGAGGGCGGCGGAGCGGGCCGCCGCCCCGCCGCGCTGCCAGGCGGCCTGGACGGCGCGGGCCCGTTCGACCGCGTCGGCCACCGCGAAGGCGCCGGGGGCCGGGATGCGCAGGACGACGTCGGCCGGATCGGCCGGGTTGAGGGAGGTGAGGACCGGGGCGTCGGTGAGGCCCGTGGGATCGGTGAGTGGGGTGTGGTCGGCGGGTGCCGTGTGGTCGATGCGGTGGGGGGTCACAGGAGGAAACCTCCGGGGAACGGGTCGTCCGGGTCGAGGAAGTACTGCGCCGTGCCGGTGATCCAGGCCCGGCCCGTCACGGTCGGTACGACGGCGGGCACCCCGGCGACCTCCGTCTCGGCGACGAGCCTGCCGGTGAAGCTCGTCCCGATGAAGGAGTCGTTGACGAAGTCGTGGCCGAGCGGCAGCTCGCCCCGGGCGTGCAGTTGAGCCATCCGCGCCGATGTGCCGGTTCCGCACGGGGAGCGGTCGAACCAGCCGGGGTGGATCGCCATGGCGTGGCGGGAGTGGCGGGCGTCGGAGCCGGGGGCGGCGAGATAGACGTGCTTGACCCCTGCGATCTCCGGCTGTTCCGGGTGGACGGGGCGGTCCGGCGAGGCGTTGACCGCCTCCATGACGGCGAGTCCGGCGGCGAGGAGGTCGTCCTTGCGGGCGCGGTCGAAGGGCAGCCCCAGGTCGTCCAGAGGCACGAAGGCGTAGAAGTTGCCGCCGAAGGCGAGGTCGTAGGTGACCGTTCCGTACCCGGGCACGGTCACCTTGCGGTCCAGGCCGACACAGAACGCGGGCACGTTGGTGAAGGTGACCGACTTCGCGGCACCGTCCTCGACCCGTACGTCGACGGCGACGAGACCCGCCGGGGTGTCGAGCCGCACGGTGGTGACCGGCTCGCTCACCGGCACCATGCCGGTCTCGACGAGGACGGTGGCGACGCCGATCGTGCCGTGCCCGCACATCGGCAGCAGCCCGGAGACCTCGATGTAGAGCACGCCGTAGTCGGCGTCGGCCCGGGTGGGCGGCTGGAGGATGGCGCCGCTCATGGCGGCGTGTCCCCGCGGCTCGTACATGAGCAGCGTCCGGAGATGGTCCAGATGCTCGATGAAGTGCAGCCTGCGCTCGGCCATGGTGGCGCCGGGAATCACTCCGACGCCGCCGGTGATCACACGCGTGGGCATCCCCTCGGTGTGCGAGTCGACGGCGTGGAAGACATGACGGGTCCGCACGGGCTTCCTTTCGCTGGACGGGTGAGGTGGGCCGTGGTCGGTGGTGGGCCTGGTCGGTGGTGGCCGTGGCCGTGGTGGGCCTGGTCAGTGGTGGCCGTCGGCGACGGCCTTCTCGGTGGCGGTCCGCACGCGGGCCTCCGTCTCACCCGTGAGCGGCAGGCGCGGCGGGCGGGTGGGGCCGCCGGGGAGGCCGACGATGTCCATGGACAGCTTGATCGCCTGCACGAACTCCGTCTTGGAGTCCCAGCGCAGCAGCGAGTGGAGTGACTTGTAGAGCGGCAGCGCGGTGGCCAGGTCACCGGCGACCGCGGCGTGGTACAGCTCCGCGCAGGTGGCGGGGAAGGCGTTGGGGTAGCCGGCGATCCAGCCGACGGCCCCGGCGACGGCCAGTTCGAGCAGGACGTCGTCGGCACCGATCAACAGGTCGAGTTCCGGGGCGAGTTCGGCGATCTCGTACGCTCTGCGGACATCACCGCTGAACTCCTTCACCGCGACGACGGAGCCGTCGTCGTACAGCCGGGCCAGCAGGTCGGGGGTGAGGTCGACCTTGGTGTCGATCGGGTTGTTGTACGCGACCACCGGCACGCCCGCCGCGGCCACGTCGGCGTAGTGGGCGCGCACGGCCGTCCCGTCGGCGCGGTAGGCGTTCGGCGGCAGCAGGAGAACCGATCCGCAGCCCGCCTCGGCGGCCTGTTCCGCCCAGCGCCGGGACTCGGCGCTGCCGTAGGCGGCGACGCCGGGCATCACGCGCGCCCCGTCGCCCGCCGCCTCCACGGCGGTGCGGACCACACGGGCGCGCTCCTCGTCGGTGAGGGTCTGGTACTCGCCGAGCGAGCCGTTGGGGACGACTCCGTCGCAGCCGTTGTCGATCAGCCGGCGGACGTGCTCGGCGTAGGCGTCGTGGTCGACGGAGAGGTCGTCGCGCAGGGGCAGGGTGGTGGCGACCATGATGCCGCGCCAGGGGGTGGCGGCGGTCCAGGAAGTGCCGGTCATGTCGACGAACCTTTCTGTATGGTGTGACATTTTATTGAGTGTTCCGAGGCGCCCACAAGGGCAAACGGCCTAGGGGGTGTCGTCGAAGTAGCGTCGTCCGCCCGAAGGGCGGGCCCGGCGGCGTCATGGGGGTCCCCCCTGCTCGAGCGCAGCCGAGAGCTTGGGGGAGCGTGCGATCGCAAGGCGGAGGGAGGAGAGCGCAGCGGGCTGCGCCGACGACCGACAACGCGGCGAGCGTGCGTGCCAGACGCCGCCGGGCAGACGGGACTTCGACGACACGACCTAGGACTCCTCGTCGAGCGCGGCCAGCGCCGCGAGCGGGACCGGTACGGCCAACGGGCGCCGCTCGGCGGGAGGTTCGGCCGGGAGCTCGGCCGAGGACGGGGATTCCGACGTGACAGCCGCGCCGCCGGATGCCGCGAGGCAGGCCACGGCCGTCCCGCACATCCGGCCCTGGCACCAGCCCATGCCGGCCCGGGTGATCAGCTTGACGGTCCGGGCGTCACGCGCTCCGAGGTCGGCGACCGCCTCGCGGACGCCTCCGGCGGTGACCTCCTCACAGCGGCACACCTCCGTCTCGTCCGTCATCCACCGCGACCACCCCGGGGCGGGCGCATGGGCGGCGGTCATGACGTCGGCGAAGGCGCGCATCCGGTCCCGGCGGCGTCGCAGTTCACGGACCCTGCGTCCCGGAGCGGCGCTCCCCCGCAGCCGCGCCCCCACCGCGAGCCCCGCCAGTTCGCCTTCCGTGCGGGCCAGTTCGGCACCGCCCACGCCTCCGGGCTCGCCCGCCGCCCAGAGGCCGCGCACCGAGGTCTCCTGGAGTCCGTCCAGGGTCAGGGCGAGTGTGGAGTCGGACAGGCGACGGGTGGCGCAGCCGAGCGCCGTGGCCAGTTCGATCTGGGGAACCAGTCCGTGTCCGACGGCCAGCGCGTCGCAGGCGATCAGCCGGCCCGACCCCCGTACGGGCCGCCAGTCACGGTCGAGACGTGAGACGGTGACGGCTTCCACCCGCTCGACGCCGTGCACCTCGGTGACGGCGCTGCGCGTCCGGAGCCGTACACCGTGCCGCAGCAGCGCGCCGCCGTGGAGCAGCGCCTCGGCGGCCTTGCGCGGGTTGGCCACGAGCGCCCGCGGGCTCCGGGCGTACCGCAGATATCCGGAGGCCTCCACCACGGCAGGCACCCGGGCCCCCGCCGCCGCCAGCGACGAGGCGACCGCGAGGAGCAGTGGACCGCTGCCGGCCACCACGACTCGCCGTCCAGGAAGCACCAGGCCGGACTTGAGCATGGCCTGCGCTCCCCCGGCCCCCACGACTCCGGGCACGGTCCAGCCGGGAATGGGCAGGTGACGCTCGTACGCTCCGGTGGCGAGCAGTACGGCGCGGGCGCGTACCGTCGCGGGGCGCTCCTCGGTGCCGTCGGATCCGGTCACGGCGTGCACCGTCCAGAGGCCGTCGGGCACCACGTCGCTCCTGGTCAGGCTCCATACGTGGTGCCCGGCCAGATGGGTCACGTCGCCCGCCGCCAGGCGGCGGCCCAGGTCGCGGAACGCGGACCAGTCATGGTGCAGGGCTTCGGGCCGTACGGCGCCGAGCGCCGGTGCCGGATGCCGGTAGAACTGCCCGCCGGTCTGCGGCGAGGCGTCCACGAGGGCGACGGTCAGGCCGAGTTCGGACGCGGCGACGGCCCCGGCGATCCCGGCGCAGCCCGCGCCGATGACCGCGAGGTCGTACGTCGCGCCCGGTTCACACGCCGAGGCGGTCATGGCCGTGCCCTTCCTGCGTGGTGATCGCGTCGCCGGGCCGGACGGGGACCAGGCAGGCCCGCCGGTTGGGCCGGCCGTTGACCGTGGCGAGGCAGTCGTGGCACTGACCGATGCCGCAGAACACTCCGCGCGGCCGGCCATCCTTCCTTGTCGTGCGCCAGGCGAGGATCCCGGCCGCCCACAGCGCGGCGGCGACGGACTGGCCGGGCAGGGCGGTGATCGGGCGGCCGTCGAAGGTGAACTCGAACGGCGGGCCGGGCTGCGCCCCGACCAGGTCGGCGGGGGTACGGGCCACGGGGCCTCTCCTCTCGGGACGGGTGGACGGTTTCAGAGGGATGCGGCGGCGAATCGCCCGGGCCTGAACGGTGCGATGTCGAGCGGGGGTTCGCGGCCGGTGAGGCAGCGGGCGACGATCTGTCCGGTCACCGGCGCGAGACCGATCCCGGCCCCTTCGTGTCCGCAGGCGTGCAGCAGGCCGGGGAGGCGCGGGTCCGGGCCGATCGCAGGCAGATGGTCCGGCAGATAGGGGCGGAAGCCCGCGTACGTCCGGATCGCACGGACCCCGGCGAGCATCGGGAAGAGCCGGGTGGCCCCGGCGGCGAGGCGGCGCAGCACCTCGGTGGAGAGGGTGCGGTCGAAGCCGACGCGCTCCCGGCTGGCGCCGATGAGGACCGGACCGGCCGGGGTGCCCTCGACCACCGCCGAGGTCTGCAGGGCCGCCGATCCGCTGGCCACGTCCGCCACGTAGTCGGCGGCGTAGACCTTGTGGCGCACCACGCGTGGCAGCGGTTCGGTGACCAGGACGAAGCCGCGGCGGGGCAGGACGGGAAGCTCCACCCCGGCAAGGCGCGCGAGGTCGCCGCCCCAGGTTCCGGCGGCGTTCACCAGGTACGGGGCGTGGAACTCGCCCGCCGGCGTTCGCACTCCGCGCACCTCGCCCGAGGATCCGGTGAGGACCGCGAGGACCTCCTCGCCCAGCCTGAGCCGGACGGTCCCGGCTGCCCCGCCCGCGCGCAGCAGGTGCGCGGCGGCGAGGGCGGGCATGACCTGCGCGTCCTGCGGATAGTGGAAGCCACCCGCGAGGCCGGGCGCCAGGTGGGGTTCGAACTCGTGCAGCAGCTCGGCCGGGACCTCCCTGGCGTCGACCCCGGCGTCGGCCTGTCCGGCGGCGAACCCGCGCAGCGCGTCCATCCCGCCCTCCCCCGACGCGACGACGAGGCCGCCCTTCGCCTCGTACTCGATGCCCGGCGGCAGCAGCGCGGCCAGCTCCCGCCACAACACCGTGGAGAGGAGCGCGAGTTCGAGTTCGGGTCCGGGCTCCTTGTCGGAGACCAGGAGGTTCCCCTCCCCCGCGCCCGTGGTGCCGCCCCCGACCGGGCCGCGGTCGACGACGGTGACGGTGAGGCCGGCCCGGGCGGCATAGTAGGCGCAGGCCGCGCCGACGACACCCGCGCCGACGACGATGACGTCCGAGCTGTTTCTCGTGAGCACGTCAGTAATATTTCACATTGCACATCGTTCGCCAAGACCTCGCGCGAAAACCGAGGAACAGGTTCCCGATGGGTTGTCAGTGCAATTTCACATTACTATGTTACAGGTCACGTTCCAGCCGTCGCTCGCCACCAGACCGCCGGCTGTCCGACCCTGCTCTCGGAGTGATCACTGATGGACATGCGCATCCGTACCGCCCTGGCCACCACACTGGTGGCCGCCCTCAGCCTCGGAGCCGCCGCCTGTTCCGGCGGGAAGAAGAACGGCGACGGACGAGGAGCCACGAACCCCGCGACCGCCAACAACGGCGCGGTGCTCGGCGGTACGCCGCAGAAGGGCGGCACCCTGACGGTCCTGTCCAACCAGGACTTCACCCATCTCGACCCGGCCCGCAACTGGGTCATGAGCGACATGGACTTCGGCACCCGCCTGCTCTACCGGACCCTGGTCACGTACAAGGCGGAACCCGGCCCGAAGGGAGCGGAGTTGGTCCCCGACCTCGCCGAGGACCTGGGCGTCTCCTCCAACGGCGCCAAGACCTGGACCTTCAGGCTGAAGAAGGGCCTGAAGTACGAGGACGGCTCGCCCATCACCGCCCAGGACGTCAAGTACAACGTCGAGCGCTCCTTCTCGCCCGACCTGCCCGGCGGTCCCGACTACGCGGCCCGCCACCTCGCCGGAGCCGAGGGGTACCAGGGCCCGGCCCAGGGCAAGCACCTCGCCTCCGTGAAGACCCCCGACGAGCACACGATCGTCTTCGAACTGCGCAAGCCCTTCGCCGAGTTCCCCTACGCTGCCACGCTGCCCACCTTCGCCCCGGTGCCCAAGGCCCGGGACAACGGGCCCCAGTACGACAACCGCCCGTTCTCCTCAGGCCCGTACAAGATCGAGTCCTACGCCCGCGACAAGCAGCTCGTCCTCGTCCGCAACACCCACTGGGACCCGGCGACGGACACCGTACGCAAGGCGTACCCGGACAGGCTCGTCGTCACCATGGGGCTGAAGGCCAACCAGATCGACGACCGGCTCATCGCCTCCTCGGGCGCCGACGCCTCCGCCGTCTCCTGGCGCAAGCTGAGCCCGGAGAGCACCCCCAAGGTGCTGACCAAGGCCGACGTCAGGGCCCGGCTGCTCGCGGAGTCCACCAACTGCACCGAGATGGTGCAGATGCACACGGGCCGGGCCCCCTTCGACGACGTCCGGGTCCGGCAGGCCGTGCAGTACGCCCTGGACCGGGAGGCGATCATGACCGCCTCGGGCGGCCCCGCCCTCAACGACCCCGCCACCGCGCTCATGCCGGGCTCCCTCTTCGGCGGCAGGCAGCCCGACACCCTGGGCATCCCGCTCACCGGTGACGTGGAGAAGGCCCGGCAGCTCCTCGGTCAGGCCGGGCGGGCCGACGGCTTCTCCACCCGGATCACCGTCTCCAACGGGGACAAGGGGGTCGGCGAGGCGATCCAGCAGTCCCTGGGCCGGGCCGGGATCAAGGTCACCATCGAGACCGTCGACCCCTCGGCCTTCTACGACACCATCGGCGACACCGGGAACCGCACCGACCTCGTCTACACCGGCTGGTGCCCCGACTACCCCTCCGGCTCCACCTTCCTGCCCTTCGTCTTCGACGGCCGCTACATCAAGGACAAGGGGAACTCCGGCAACCACTCCCTCTTCCGGGACGACGCGACGATGAAGCGGATGGACGAGATCGCCGCCATGACCGACGCGGCCCAGGCCGACAAGGAGTGGCAGAAGCTGGACGGAGAGATCCTCGCCAAGGCGCCGACCGCTCCCGCCGTCGTGGAACGCATGCCCCTGCTGATCGGCACCAACGTCGCCGGAGCCTTCGGCCACACCTCCTTCGGCGGCCAGCTCGACTACGCCACCATCGGCCTCAAGTCGCCGGCCACCGGCGGGAACTGAGCGCACGCCATGATCACCGCCTCCGCCGCACCCCCCGCCACGGGCAGCGGCCCCTGGCAGCTCGCCCGCGCCGAGCTGCGCCGCCGTACCTCCGTGAAGATCTCGCTCTCCGTGGTCGCGCTCTTCGCGCTGATGGCCGTGGCCGCCCCGCTGCTCAGCGCGCTGGGCGGCTGGGGCCCCGAGGAGTTCGACAAGAGCGCCGTCGACCCCTATCTGGGCGGCCAGCCCATCGGTCCCCTCGGCGGGGTCTCCGCCGAGCACTGGCTCGGCGTCGAGCCGGTCACCGGCCGCGATCTGTTCGCCCGGGTCGTGCACGGCGCCCAGGTCTCCTTGCTCATCGCCTTCGCCGCGACCACGATCGTCGTCGTCGCCGGGACGGCGGCCGGTATCGCCGCCGGCTACTTCGGCGGCCGGACCGACACCCTGCTCTCCCGGCTCATGGACCTGACCATGTCCTTCCCCTCCCTCATCTTCATGATCGCGATGATGTCGGTGGCCCGCGACGTCGACCGGATCCTTCTGATGACCGCCGTCATCGGCCTCTTCGGCTGGCCGGGCATCGCCCGGATCGTGCGCGGCCAGACCCTCTCGCTCAAGCACCGCGAGTACGTCGACGCCGCCCGCGTCGGCGGCTCGGGGCCCTGGCGCATCCTGGTCCGCGACATCCTGCCGGGCGTCGCGGGGCCCGTCATCGCGTACACCACCCTGATCATCCCGGGGATGATCGCCACCGAGGCGGCGCTGAGCTACCTCGGTGTCGGCGTCCGGCCGCCCACACCGTCCTGGGGCCAGATGATCGCCGAGAGCGTCGCCTACTACGACACGGATCCGATGTACTTCGCCGTCCCCAGCGTCTGCCTCTTCCTCACCGTGCTCGCGTTCACCCTGCTCGGCGACGCGCTGCGCGACATCCTCGACCCGAGGGGGAGCGGCGCGTGATCCTCTACCTCGGCCGTCGGCTCCTCGGCGTGCTCGGCGTCCTGATCGCCATCGCCGCCGTCACCTTCACCATCTTCTACGTCCTCCCCTCCGACCCCGCCGCCGCCGCGTGCGGCAAGGCGTGCAGCGCGGAACGCCTGGAGGCGATCCGCGCCCACATGGGCCTGGACGAGCCGCTGTGGCGGCAGTTCGCCGACTTCGTCACCGGCGTCTTCACCGGGCGCACGATGGGCAGCGGGCAGTACGCCCTGCACTGCGACTTCCCCTGCCTGGGCTACTCCTACGAGAACAGCGAGGCCGTCTGGGACCTGCTGGTCGACCGGCTGCCGGTCTCGGCCTCGCTCGCCATGGGCGCCGCCGTGATCTGGCTGGTCCTCGGGCTCTCCGCGGGGGTGACCGCGGCGCTGCACAAGGACACGCTCACCGACCGCGCCCTGATGGTCGGCGCGGTCGCCGCCGCCTCCCTGCCCGTCTACTTCACCTCGGTGATGCTGATCTACGGGCTGATCCGGGTCACCGGACTGCTGCCGTATCCGCAGTACGTGCCCTTCGGCACCGACCCTGTCTCCTGGGCGTCCAACCTGCTGCTCCCCTGGCTCGCCCTGGCGATCCTGTACGCGGCCATGTACGCGCGGCAGAGCCGCAGTTCGATGATCGAGAGCATGGCGGAGCCGTACATCCGCACCGCTCGCGCCAAGGGACTGCCGCGCCGCACGGTCGTCGTCAAGCACGGACTGCGGGCGGGCATGACACCCCTGCTCACCATCTTCGGGATGGACCTGGGCGGTCTGCTCGCCGGCGCTGTGATCACCGAGTCCATCTTCGGGCTGCCCGGTATCGGACGGCTCTTCTACGGCGCCCTGTCCTCCGGGGACCAGCCGGTCATCCTCGGCGTCACCCTGCTCGCCGCCACCTTCATCGTCGTCGCCAACCTGGTCGTCGACCTGCTCTACGCCGTCGTCGACCCGCGAGTGAGGTACTGATGGGCCCCTCCGCCTCCCTGCTGTCGGTGCGCGACCTGACGGTCACCTTTCCCACCAGGCGCGGCCCGGTCCGGGCCGTCGACTCCCTCGCCTTCGACGTACGGCGGGGCAGGACCCTCGGCATCGTCGGCGAGTCCGGATCCGGCAAGTCCGTCACGTCGCTGGCCGTGATGGGTCTGCACACCGGCGCCGAGGTCACCGGCTCGGTGACGCTGGACGGCCGCGAGCTGATCGGTCTCTCCGACCGCGCGCTGAACGGGCTGCGCGGACGGCGGATGTCGATGATCTTCCAGGACCCGCTGTCGAGTCTGCACCCGTACTACACCGTCGGCGAGCAGATCGCGGAGCACCACCGGGTGCACCTCGGGTCGCGGCGCCGGGCCGCCCGTGAGCGGGCCGTCGAGGCGCTCGCCGAGGTCGGCATCCCGGAGCCCCGTCGCCGTGCCGGCGAGTACCCGCACCAGTTCTCGGGCGGAATGCGCCAACGGGTGATGATCGCCATGGCCCTGGTCTGCGAGCCCGATCTGCTGATCGCCGACGAGCCGACCACGGCCCTGGACGTCACCGTCCAGGCCCAGATCCTGGAGCTGCTCGCCCGCCTCCAGGAGGAGAGGGGACTCGCCGTCGTCATGATCACGCACGATCTGGGCGTGGTCGCCCGGGTGGCTCACGACGTCCTCGTGATGTACGGCGGCCGGGCGGTCGAACAGGCCCCGGTCGACACCCTGTTCACGGCCCCGGCCCACCCGTACACCCGTGGGCTGCTCGACTCGCTGCCGCGCCTCGACGACCACGACGACGCCCCGCTGCGAGCGATCCCCGGCAGCCCGCCGTCCCTGCTCGACCCGCCGCCGGGCTGCGCGTTCGCACCGCGCTGCGCCCGCGCGGCCGCCGGCTCCGCCGAGGAGCGGGCGCGCTGCGCGGGCGAACGCCCGCCGCTCGGCGGCCCGGACGGGCATCCGGCCGCCTGCCACTTCCCCGCGTTCGAAGGCGTCGCCTCATGACCACGATCCCCGTGCCCGTGCCCCTGCTCCGTGTACGGGACCTCACGATGACCTTTCCGGGCCGCAGGGCCCGCTCGGCCCCGGTCCGGGCCGTCGACGGCGTCGGCTTCGACGTGGCGTCCGGCGAGACGCTGGGGCTCGTCGGCGAGTCCGGTTGCGGCAAGTCGACCACCGGCCGCGCGATCGTACGGCTGCTGGAACCCACCGCCGGGTCCGTCTCGTACGACGGACGCGACATCAGCCATCTGTCCCAGCGGGAGCTCAAGCCGCTCCGCCGCGATCTCCAGATGGTCTTCCAGGACCCGCACTCCTCCCTCAACCCACGGCACACGGTGGCCCGGATCATCTCCGATCCGCTGGTGGTGCAGGGGAGTTCGGCGGCCGAGGCGCGCAAGCGGGCCGTGGAGCTGATGGACCTGGTGGGGCTCATCCCGGAGCACATCGACCGCTACCCGCACGAGTTCTCGGGCGGCCAGGCACAGCGCATCGGCATCGCCCGCGCGCTGGCCACCGGCCCGCGGCTCGTCGTCGCCGACGAACCGGTCTCCGCGCTCGACGTCTCCGTGCAGGCCCAGATCGTGAACCTGATGGAGCGGCTCCAGCGCGAACTGGGGCTCGCCTACCTCTTCATCGCGCACGACCTCTCGGTCGTCAAGCGGGTCTGCGACCGGGTCGCGGTGATGTACCTCGGCAGGATCGTGGAGATCGGTCCGAAGGAACGGGTGTACGCGGCCCCCGCCCACCCGTACACCCGCGCACTGCTCTCCGCCGTGCCGCTGCCCGACCCGGCCGCCGAGCGGGAGCGGGAGCGGATCACGCTGCTCGGCGACCCCGCGAGCCCGGCCGCTCCCCCGCCCGGCTGCACCTTCCACCCGCGCTGCCCCAAGGCCCAGGAGCTCTGCCGCACCGAGGCGCCGCCGCTGCGCATCGCCCTGCCCGGTGAGGTCCGCCAGGTCGCCTGCCACTTCCCCGAGACCGTCTGAGGAAAGCCCCGTGCCCCAGGACCCGAGGTATCCGCGGGGGAGGGGGAAAAAGAGGGGGAGGGGAGAGCGGCGGAAAAGAAACCCCCCCACCACACCCCCGATCCCCCCCAGCA
>NZ_JBHUYJ010000009.1:54968-59089 GCF_042668715.1 Streptomyces sp. NPDC057271 | reverse complement strand
TCCCCCAAGTCCCGAGGGAGAACACCCCTTTCCCCCTCCCCCTGGTTCCGCGGGGGTCCGGGGCACCTGGCTGGGGCGGGGTCAGCTGCGCAGCGGGCCCTCACAGCTGTAGCTCGACGTTCCGGCGACCTTGTTGGACCAGATCTCCACGGGTCCGAAGCTGCAGTTCATGTCGGCCAGGTTGGTGGAGGCCGCACCGGCACGGTCGAGGAGGAAGTAGTCGACCGTCTCGGACATGTCCTTGAAGTTCTGGTCGTCGCTGTACCACTTGGTGAGGTTGGCCGTGATCCGGCCGGTGCAGGTGAACCGGCGCTTGCCCGGGTCGCCGTTCTCCACGCAGTCGGGCGTGTTGTACGTGGCGGTGGCGAAGGAGGACTTGACGCCGGCGAGCGTGGAGTCGCGCAGCCGGTCGTTGGGCGTGTAGGTGGTGTTCGGGACGTAGAGGTCGTCGACCTTGGCGATCTGCGCGTCGAGGAAGCGGTCGTAGCCGCGCTGGACGTAGGTGTCCGCGCCCATCCGGTGACGCCAGGAGTCGTACGCCTGGACGTCGTTGTTGCGCAGGTGGGTGTACATCTCGCGGAGCAGCGAGGGCTTCTCGGTCCACAGGTACTCGAAGAACGTGCCGGCGTAACTGTAGAAGCGGAAGCCGTCGCCGTCGTAGGTGGCGTTGAGGATCTGCTCCACGTTCATCCGCGGCTTGCCGCCCGCGGTGTCGCCGATGATGCTGCGCACGAGCGACTTACGGACGGCGATGCCGTTGTCGCGGGTCGCTCCGTCGAAGAACTCGGCTGTTCCCTCGTCCATCGCGGTCGTACGGTCGCCCTCGTACCAGGGTCCCTCGCCGAAGAAGCCGGGGACGGCGAACCGGCCGTTGAGGTAGTGGACGTACTCGTGCCGGAACAGTTCCTCGAGGGTGAGGGAGGAGTCCTGCGGCACGCGGCGCTGGTACGTGTAGAAGGTGGCGCCCCGCTCGATGTAGATGCCGCCGTTGTTGGTGTCCATCCCGGTGAGGACCGGGTGGTAGTTCTCGTAGTCGGCGCGCGAGCCGTACAGCACGATGTTCAGCGAGGTGTTGGGGTCGCCTGCGAGCGGCTGCTCGGTTCCGAGGACCCTGTGGTACTGGGCCTTGACCTGCTTGCTCGCGTAGTACAGCTGGTCGACGGTGGCGCGGTCGAGGCCGGTGCGGACCTTGATCGCCCCGTTGTCGTAGGTGTACGTGTAGGGGAAGATCTGCTTCTCGATGTCCTCCTTGCACACGCCGTACGGCTTGCACGCCTCGTAGAAGTTGAGCCAGGAGACGAGGGTGGCCCAGGGCGCGCTGCCGGCGCCCCAGTCGTTGCGGACCGGACCGAGGAGGCCGCCGAGGTCGGCGACGACGGCGTCCCTCAGCCCCTCGATCTGGCCGAACCGGCCGTACTCGCTGAGCGCGTCGCGGGTCACCCAGGCGTTGGCCCCGCCCTTGAGGTGGGTGTACCCGGCGAAGGCCCTGAAGGCGGCCCGGTAGGCGGGGTCGGCGGCCGCGGCCGTGTGGAAGGCGGTGTCCTGGTTGCCCGGATAGACGCCGAGGTAGTTGACGGAGAGGGCGGCGAGTGCGGCGCCCGCCCAACCGGCGTCCTGGTGGGTGGCCGGGCGGTCGGGTCCCATGGTGGCCAGCACGTTCTTGATCAGGGCGAGCTGGTGGTGGCGCAGGCCCGGGGCGCTGGCGGCGTAGAGGGCCTCGCGCAGGGTACGGGCGTTGCTCGGGGTGACGTCGAAGGTACGGGCGGCGCCACCGAAGTCGGCGATGCCCCGGCGCATGGCGTCGACGGTCGGGGCGTCGGTGACGTCGATCTCGTCGCGTGAGAAGTCGTGGTAGGCGACCGCGTGCAGGTAGGTGAACATCTCCTCCAGGTGGGAGGAGTTCCGGCCGTCGTGGGAGGCGGCCAGGCTGGATATCCGGCGGGAGACGGCCTGCACATGGGCGTCGGACATGACGGGTGTGAGCCGGGCGTCCCAGGTCCAGACGAGGCCGCGCAGACAGCCGTCGGCGGTGACGGCCGGGTCGGCGAGGAAGTCGGCGAACGCCTCGGGGGCGAGGCCCGTGATCCCGTCGAGCGTGCAGGGGACTCCGGCCGCGGTGACGGTGGTGACGGCTGTGGCCCTGGCACGCGCGGGGGTGTCGGCCGGCGCCCGGCCGGGGACGCGGCCGGCGGCGAGGCCGCCGGGAGCGGGCGCGGGTCCGAAGGTCCGGCGCGGGGCGGTGGCGAGGTGCTCGACCTCGTCGAAGGGGTTGGCGCCCTGTCCGGCCTGGGGCGCGGCCGCGCCGAGCGCCCGGGCCGGGGCGGGGACGGGGATGGGCGGGGAGTCCGTACCTGCCGCGGAGACGGCGGTCTGGCCGGCGGAGGCCAGGAGGGTGACCGCTATCGCGGAGGCGAGCAGGGACGAGCGCACGTGTCTGTGGATGGACAACAGAACTCCTGCGGTGAGGGGGTGGCTGTGGGGGTGGAGCCGGAACTGTTGTGGTTCGCACGGAATTTGACGGAGGTTCACCGTGCCGTGTGCGCTGTAACATAGTAATGTGAAATTGCACTGACAACCCCTCCGGTCCCATGAGTTTGCGGCCTCCTCCCGCCGGACCCCGGGCGCGAACCGGGTCAAATCCCCCCTGCGCATGCGTATACGCTTGTCGGATCCCGCCCCCGTGTCGTCAGGAGACCCCGCGTGACCACCGCGATCGCCGCCGAAGCAGCCCCCGAGGCCTGGACGACGGACTTCGTCGTCCAGGACGTGCCCGACGCCGTGGTCAGGGACGCACGCGAGTTCGGGGCCTACGCCCGCACCGGCGGCTGGGCGTTCGCGCTGAAGGTGGCGCGCAGCGTCAGGCCCGGCGGCCAGGCGGCGGACGAGACCGGTGACTCCGGCGCGAAGGTGTCGGCGAAGGCCTTCGCCGAGCTGGCGGAGTGCTCGCCCGAGCGCGTCATGCGGTACTACAAGGCCTGGGACATGGCCGCCGACGACGGGCTCGTCCCGCAGTTCGAGGCGCTGGTCCCGGGCGAGGACATCGAGCTTCCCGAGGCCGACGCCTGGCTGTCGTACTACTCCTCCCGCTCCGGCGCCACCTCCGTGCGCGGTCACGCGATCACCGCCGCCGCCGAGGCCGAGGGCATCCGGCCGACGAAGGCGCTGGAGGTCGCCGAGAACCCCACCGCCCTGCGGGCCGCGATCCTCGCCGACCCCGGCACGGCCGAGGCCGCGCGCGGCGCGCTGCTCGACCGGATGAAGGAGGACCCGGCACTGCAGACCGGGATGGCCCGCGCCATCGTGCGGACCGACGAGCTGAAGAAGGCCGTGGCCGGGGAGGCCAAGGCGGCCGACCGGATCGCGTACGTCCGGCAGATCGCGGAGAAGGGCCGGATCAGGACGCCCGCGGGACAGACGGTCGAGGCGCCGCCCGCGCTGCGCGCCGAGGCCGAGCGGCACCTCTCCCTGATCGACGAGCTCGACGACGCCGAGGGCGCGGGCGAGTGGGCCGGTGAGGCCTACGACGCGGTGAAGGAGATGGTCGCCGAGGCCGTCGAGGCGGATCCCGAACTGCGCGTCCAGGAACGCCGTACGAAGTTCTACAACAGCCTGCAGAAGGCGACGAAGGTCTTCGAGGAGCTGACACTCGACGAGGTCCTGGAGGAGGACGTCGTCGAGGACGACATGCTCCAGCGCCTCGAAGCCCTCCAGACGGCCATCGGCACCTGCATCGACACCCTCCGCAGGGCGACCGCCGCCTCCTGACCCCCTGCCCCCGGCAGAGTCAAGGGCGTCGCCCCCTCCGACCGTCTCGGAGGGGGCGACGCCCTTGTGCGCGCGGGGTCGCCCAGGGGACGGCCGTCAGTCCTCGCGACCGAGCCGGAGGTCGCGTGCGGTGCCTCCTCCGCCCGCGACCTGCGGCACGGTCGCGACCGGCGGACACCCCGCCGCGATCACCGTGTACTCGCCCGAGGACAGGTCAACGGGCCCGTGAGGCGGCGCACTTGGGGCGCCATCAGCGCGTTCACAAAGAGCCGCGGGGGGAAAGGGAAGGGGGGGGGGGGAGACAGGGGGGGGGGGAAGAAAAACACAACCGCGAAGAGCGGGGAGAGGGGTTTTCT
>NZ_JBHUYJ010000009.1:40182-54958 GCF_042668715.1 Streptomyces sp. NPDC057271 | reverse complement strand
AGGTCGCCTCCTTTGGGTCGCCCTCAGCTGGTCAAAAAAGACCCCCGCCCCCCGGGGGCGCGCGGGGCGCCGGCCCGGGGGTCGCGCGAAGACCACTCGAATCGGTGAGCGCGGGAGCGTTACTTCTCCACCTCGGCGGCGAGGTTGGCCAGCACGGCGTCGTAGATACGTCCGAGGCCCTTGGGCGCGAAGGTCTTCTCGAAGAAACCGCCGATGCCTCCGGCGCCGTTCCAGACGGTGGTGACGACGGCCCGCGACTTGCCCTCCCCGGCGGGGGTGACGGTCCAGGTGGTGACCATGGAGGAGTTGCGGTCCTTCTCGACGAGCCGGCCGTCGCTGGGCTCGGTGACCTCCAGGAGGCAGTCGCGGATCCGCTTGCTGGTGGCCTGGAGCTTCCAGTGGACGAGGGTTCCCTCGCCGTCGCCGCCCTCGCGGACCTCGTACTCGCTGAAGTGCTCCGACAGCACCTTCCCGCGGGTGCCGCTGTAGTCGGCCAGAGCGTCGAACACCGTCTCCGCGTCCGCCGCGATGATCCGCTCCGTGGTGGCCTCGACCTGCGCCATTGCACTTCCTCCAGCACTCGGTTCCTCAAGGGTGTGGCACCAGCCAACCACCTGGGCGCGGGCCTCCCAAATCCGGGCTCCCCACCGGCTCGCGACGATCAAGGGACAGGTGTTCTCCTCCCTGTCCGGCGTCGAGGAACCCGGACATCTCCGCCGGGGTCTTCGTCGTCCCGGATCACGTCGCGGCGCATCACGGACCCGATGGATCTGAACGGATCCGGCGGATCGCCTGATCGGGTCAACTCTGGCCGGAACAGGTCCTTCCGGATGCGCTCCGGGGCACGGACGCCCTATGACCACACGCGCAGGAATGCTGCTCGCCGCTGGGGCGCTGGTCGCCGGGACGGCCACCGTCCTGCCCGCGTCCGCGGCACCCCGGCCCGAGCCGACCCCCCGCCCGATCGCGCCGCTCGTCTGGAGCGGCTGTGCCACCTCGGCGTATCCGAAGCTCCAGTGCGCCACGCTCAGGGTGCCGCTGAACCACGACGACCCGGCCGGGCGCGGCATCACGCTGGCACTGACCCGGATCCCGCACTCAGCGAAGGAGTCCCAGGGTCCGCTGCTCGTGAACCCGGGCGGACCGGGCGGCAGCGGCAGGACCCTGGCCGGGTACGTGGCCGCCTCGCTGCCCGCGGCGGTGGCGGCGCAGTACGACGTCATCGGCTTCGATCCGCGCGGGGTCGGCAGGAGCGAGCCCGCGCTCGACTGCAGGCCCGGCCACTTCGAGCCGGTGCGCCCCGACTCGCTCCCGAGCGGCGCGGAGGCCGAGCAGCAGGGCGTCGAGCGGGCGCGGGCCTTCGCGGCGGCGTGCGGCGAGAAGTACGCCGACGTCCTGCCGTACATCGACACGGTCAGCACGGCCAGGGACATGGACGCGGTCCGCGAGGCGCTCGGCGCGCCCCGGCTCAACTATCTGGGGTACTCCTACGGCACGTACCTCGGCGCCGTGTACGCGCGGCTCTACCCGGAGCGGGTGCGCCGGTTCGCGCTGGACTCGGTCGTCAACCCGCAGGGTGTCTGGTACGAGGACAACCTGGCGCAGGACCTCGCCTTCGACACCCGACACAAGGACTTCATGGCCTGGGTGGCCCGCCAGAACGCGACGTACGGGCTCGGTTCGGACCCGGCGGCGGTCGAAGCCGCCTGGTACCGGATGCGGGACGCGCTGCGCGAGACCCCGGCGGGCGGCAAGGTCGGCCCCGGCGAACTGGAGGACACCTACCTGCCGGGCGGGTATTACGACGGCTACTGGCCGTCCCTCGCCGGGGCGTTCTCGGCGTACGTCAACGACGCGAACGCGGTCCCGCTGACCCGGGTGTACGAAAGCTACGCGGCCCCGGACAAGGCGTCGGACAACGGCTACTCGGTCTACACGAGCGTCCAGTGCCGGGACGCGAAGTGGCCGCGCGACTGGAACACCTGGCGTACGGACAACTGGAACGTGCACGCCAAGGCACCCTTCGCCACCTGGAACAACGCCTGGTACAACGCTCCGTGCGCGTTCTGGCCGGTGGACTCGCTGACACCCCCGGACGTCACCAACGACGAGGTGGCGCCGGTACTGATCCTCCAGGCGACGGACGACGCGGCCACCCCGTACGAGGGCGCGGTCGCGCTGCGACGGATGGTGCGGGGCTCCAGCCTGGTGGTCGAGGAGGGCGGCGGGAACCACGGGGTGACGCTCGCCGGCAACGACTGCCTGGACGAGTACCTGGCGGACTACCTCGCCACGGGAACCGTGCCGCGGGGTGACGGGCTGTCGGAGGCGGACGCGGTCTGCGAGGCGCTCCCCGAGCCGAAGCCGGTCACGGCGAGCTCCGCCGCCCGCAACGGCTCCGCGCCGGGAGGCGCGGCGGTCGACCGGACAGGCGGCACGGTGGTCGACCGGACGGGCGGCGCGGTCCTGCACGGGCTCCTGGGCCACGTGCGCTGAGGACCCCCCGCCGCATGAGGGGAGGCCTTCGCCCCGACCCGGAGGGCGAAGGCCCGCTAGCGGGCGAGCCGGGCGAGCGCCTCCGCGGCCGCCCGGCCGAGGCGCGGGTGAGGGAGGGCCGCCTCGAGGGCCGGCAGGGCGCGTGGGTCGCCGAGGGTGCCGAGCCCCTCGACGCAGGCGACTCCGACGCGCCAGTGCGGGTCGTCGGACCCCAGGCGCCGCTCCAGGACGGTGACGAGGGCCGGCAGGGACTCGGGGGCGCGCAGGTCGGCGAGCAGCCGCACCGGCAACAGGGCGTAGGCGACGCGGAGTTCGTTGGTGGCGAGGGCGGCGGCGGCGCGCGCGGTGCGCGGGTCGCCGAGCCGGGCCAGGGCGTACGCGGCGGAGACGCAGCGCTCCGGGTCGCGGTGGTTGAGGAGCAGGACCAGGGCTTCGAAGGCGCGGGGGTCGCGGACGAGGCCGAGCCGGAAGGCCGCGATCTCGCGGGCCCAGAGGGGTTGGCCGGGTGCGGTCAGGACGCTGGCGAACACTTCGGGATCGTCGGTGGCGGCGAGTCCTTCGAATGCCTTTCGATCACTTTCCGTGCCGTCGTGGATCTCGTCCCGCAATCGATCGATCATCGAGCAGAATTCGGGGTCCTGGGCGATTTCCATGACCGTCAGCGTATCCGCGATCCAGATCACATTTTCCGAACTCCCCGGGACTGGCGCGCTCGTTACCCGCCGGTTAATCTCAGGTGAGCGGGTAACCCCCGCCACCTCACAACGGCCTGGTGACGCAGCCGTCGTGAGATCGAGTTTGTCGGTTCGGCAGTATTCGATGCGGCTCCGGGACAGAGTCCATCGCCTTTTCCCCGCGATCTCTTCGCGCTTCCCTCGCGAACTCCTCGCGCTTTCCGTTCGCGATCCGTTCGCGCCCGCACGCGCCGCCTTCAGTCGTCACTCTTCCCTCCTGGAGTCCCCTGATGGACACCCCTCTCTCCACCATCGCCGTCGTCGGTCTCGGCACCATGGGCAAGGGCATCGCCGATGTCCTCGCCCGGGCCGGCCGCGAGGTCATCGGCATCGACATCAGCGAAGCCGCCGCCACCCAGGCCGTCGCCGCCCTGGAGGCGTCCACCGCCCGTGCGGTGGCCCGCGAGCGGATCACCGAGGAGGAGCGGCAGGACGTCCTCGCCCGCTTCCGCACCTACTCCGACCTGCAGGCGGCGGCCGACGCCGACCTCGTGATCGAGGTCGTGCCCGAGTCGTACGAGGCCAAGCAGGAGGTCTTCCGGGCCCTGGACGCCATCGTCCGGCCCGACGCGATCATCGCCACCGGCACCAACGCGCTCTCGGTGACCCGGCTCGCCGCCGACTCCGCCCACCCGGAGCGCGTGCTCGGCCTGCACTTCTTCACCCCGGTCCAGGCCATGAAGCTGGTGGAGATCGTCTCCTCCGTCCTCACCGCGCCGCAGGCCGTCGAGGCCGTCACCGCACTCGCGCACGACCTGGGCAAGGAGCCCGTCGCGGTCGGCGACCGCCCCGGCTTCGTCGCGGACGGCCTGCTCTTCGGCTACCTCAACCAGGCTGCGGCGATGTACGAGGCGAAGTACGCCTCCCGCGAGGACATCGACGCCGCCATGAAGCTCGGCTGCGGTCTGCCGATGGGTCCGCTGGAGCTGCTCGACCTGATCGGCATCGACACCGCCCGCACCGTCCTGGAGGCGATGTACAGCGAGTCGCGCGACCGGCTCCACGCCCCCGCCCCGATCCTCAAGCAGCTCAGCGAGGCAGGCCTCACAGGCCGCAAGTCGGGCCGCGGGTTCTACACGTACGACGCGGCCGGCTCGGGCACCGTCGTCCGCGACGCGCTGACCCCGCTGGAGAGCGCCGCGACCGGCGGCGGCCGCGAGGTCCGCTCGGTCGGCGTCGCCGGCTCCGGCACGATGGCCTCCGGAATCGCCGAGGTCTTCGCCAAGGCCGGGTACGAGGTCGTCCTCTCCGCCCGCTCCCAGGAGAAGGCCGACACCGCCAAGGCCCGGATCGCGAAGTCCCTCGCGCGCTCCGTCGACAAGGGCCGGATGACCGGCGAGGCCCGCGACGAGACGCTGGCCCGGATCACCCCGGCCGGTTCGCTCGACGCCTTCGCCGAGGTCGACCTGGCCGTGGAGGCGGTCGCCGAGGACCTGGCGATCAAGCAGGAGCTGTTCGCCCGGCTCGACAAGATCTGCAGGCCGGGCGCGGTGCTCGCCACCACGACCTCCTCGCTGCCGGTCGTCGCCTGCGCCCGCGCCACCTCGCGCCCGCAGGACGTCATCGGGATGCACTTCTTCAACCCGGCGCCCGCGATGAAGCTGGTGGAGATCGTCCGTACGGTCCTGACCGCGGACGACGTCCACGCCACGGTCCGCGAGGTCACCACGAAGATCCGCAAGCACCCGGTGGACTGCGGCGACCGGGCCGGTTTCATCGTGAACGCGCTGCTCTTCCCGTACCTGAACAACGCGATCAAGATGGTCGAGGAGCACTACGCGACCCTGGACGACATCGACGCCGCCATGAAGCTGGGCGGCGGCTACCCGATGGGTCCGTTCGAGCTGCTCGACGTCGTCGGCCTGGACGTCTCGCTCGCCATCGAGCAGGTCCTGCACCGCGAGTTCCGCGACCCGGGCCTGGCTCCGGCGCCGCTCCTGGAGCACCTGGTGGCGGCCGGCTGCCTCGGCCGCAAGACGGGGCGCGGCTTCCGCGAATATGCCCGACGCTGAGCCCTACGCGGGCTGGGGAGGGTTGCTGAGCCCCGGGAGTGCCAACGGCACCCCCGGTACGGGCCCGGGCGACCCTCCCCCACCTGGGCACACTCCCGCACTGATGCAGTACGTTCAGGACATGTCCAAGGCCGCGAAGTCACCCCGTGCCACGTCCACCTCCGACAGTCAGGAGAGTGCGGCGGGCACCCGTGCGGCCGCGCAGCGGCTGAAGATGCGCCGCGAGCTGGCCGCCGCGGCCATGGAGCTGTTCGCGACCAAGGGGTACGAGGCCACGACGGTCGACGAGATCGCCGCGGCGGCCGGGGTCGCCCGCCGGACCTTCTTCCGCCACTTCCGCTCCAAGGAAGAGGCGATCTTCCCCGACCACGACGACACCCTGGTGCGGGCGGAGGCGGTGCTCAACGCCGCTCCGCCGCACGAGCACCCGCTGGACACCGTCTGCCGGGGCATCAAGGAAGTCATGAAGATGTACGCGGGGTCCCCGGCGGTCTCCGTGGAGCGGTACCGGCTCACCCGTGAGGTGCCCACCCTGCGCGAGCGCGAGATCGCCTCCGTGGCCCGCTACGAGCGGCTGTTCACCCGCTATCTGCTGGGCCATTTCGACGAGCGCGACCACCACGACGGCAACGACGACCCGCTGCTGGCCGAGGTGGCCGCCTCGGCGGTCGTCACGGCCCACAACCACGTCCTGCGCCGCTGGCTGCGGGCCGGCGGCCAGGGGGACGTGGAGGCGCAGCTGGACCACGCCTTCGCGATCGTGCGGGAGACGTTCGGCTCGGGCATAGGCGCCCGGCCGGCCTCGGCCCCGCAGGCGGGCTCCCAGTCCGCCGCCCAGGGCCCCCAGGCGGCCCCGCAGGCTTCCGCGGCGACCGCGTCCACGGAGGGCGGGGTGCTCGTGGCGGTGGCGCGTACGGACGCTCCGCTCGACGAGGTCATGCGGACCATCCAGGACGCGCTCAAGCGCGACTGACCACCGGACTCACGACGAGGGCCGCCCCCCTGGGGGCGGCCCTCGTACCGTTTTGCCCCCACATTCGATCGATCATCGCTCATGTGTGACCGGCAGATTGCATATGAGTGAAATTGTTGGCACGCAGTGCCTTGTCAGGTGACACGCGGTGCCATACGTTGAAGATGTCCGGGCGGCCGGCGCGCCGAGGTCTCCTCGTGCGCCGGCTGTCCCCACAAGCCATCGTGATTGTGCGCCCGGACGCCTGCGTCACAGGCAACCCACAGCGCCCACCCGGCGCAGCCACCGCACCGCCCCGCCGAACCGACGGCACACCTCCAGAGCAGCACTCCAAGACGTAACCCTCAGCGCGTCTCCCTCAGACGCCGCACCGCCGGAGGCACCCCGTGAAGGACATCCTGGACGCGATCCAGTCCCCGGACTCCACGTCCTCGGACTTCGCCAACATCAAGCTCCCCGAGTCGTACCGCGCCGTGACCGTCCACAAGGACGAGGCCGAGATGTTCGCGGGCCTCGAGAGCCGCGACAAGGACCCGCGCAAGTCGCTCCACCTCGACGACGTGGCGCTCCCCGAGCTCGGCCCGGGTGAGGCCCTGGTCGCCGTGATGGCCAGCTCCGTGAACTACAACTCGGTCTGGACCTCGATCTTCGAGCCGGTCTCGACCTTCAGCTTCCTGGAGCGGTACGGGCGGCTCTCCGAGCTCACCAAGCGCCACGACCTGCCGTACCACGTCATCGGCTCCGACCTCGCGGGCGTCGTGCTGCGCACCGGTCCGGGCGTCAACGCCTGGAACCCCGGCGACGAGGTCGTCGCGCACTGCCTCTCGGTCGAGCTGGAGTCCTCGGACGGCCACAACGACACGATGCTCGACCCCGAGCAGCGGATCTGGGGCTTCGAGACCAACTTCGGCGGCCTGGCGGAGATCGCGCTCGTCAAGTCCAACCAGCTCATGCCGAAGCCGGACCACTTGAGCTGGGAGGAGGCCGCCTCCCCCGGCCTGGTGAACTCCACCGCGTACCGCCAGCTGGTCTCCCGCAACGGCGCCGGCATGAAGCAGGGCGACAACGTCCTGATCTGGGGCGCGAGCGGCGGCCTCGGCTCGTACGCCACCCAGTTCGCGCTGGCCGGCGGTGCCAACCCGATCTGTGTCGTCTCCTCCCCCGAGAAGGCCGACATCTGCCGGGCGATGGGCGCGGAGGCGGTCATCGACCGCAACGCCGAGGGCTACAAGTTCTGGAAGGACGAGAACACCCAGGACCCGCGCGAGTGGAAGCGCTTCGGCTCGAAGATCCGTGAGCTGACCGGCGGCGAGGACATCGACATCGTCTTCGAGCACCCGGGCCGCGAGACCTTCGGCGCCTCGGTGTACGTCACCCGCAAGGGCGGCACCATCACCACCTGTGCCTCGACCTCGGGTTACATGCACCAGTACGACAACCGCTACCTGTGGATGTCCCTGAAGCGGATCATCGGCTCGCACTTCGCCAACTACCGCGAGGCGTGGGAGGCCAACCGCCTCATCGCCAAGGGCAAGATCCACCCGACGCTCTCCAAGGTCTACTCCCTGGAGGACACCGGCCAGGCCGCCTACGACGTGCACCGCAACCTGCACCAGGGCAAGGTCGGCGTCCTCGCCCTCGCCCCCGAGGAGGGCCTCGGCGTGCGCGACCCGGAGATGCGCGCGAAGCACATCGACGCCATCAACCGCTTCCGTAACATCTGAGCCCGGGACCGTACATGACAGAGCGTCAGACTGCGCCTGCGGCTGAGGGCGCGCCGGAGTCGAAAGAGACGAAGGCAAGGGAGCGAAGCGACCGCGGACCGAGGAGCGTCGACGCCGGCCCTGAGCGCCCTCAACCGCAGGCGCGGAAGGAAAAGGACCGGCCGTGGCTCATGCGGACCTACGCCGGTCACTCGACCGCCGAGGCGTCCAACGAGCTGTACCGGCGCAACCTGGCCAAGGGGCAGACCGGTCTCTCGGTCGCCTTCGACCTGCCCACGCAGACCGGCTACGACCCCGACCACATCCTCGCCCGCGGCGAGGTCGGCCGGGTCGGGGTCCCGGTCTCGCACCTCGGTGACATGCGCCGGCTGTTCCAGGACATCCCCCTGGAGCAGATGAACACCTCGATGACCATCAACGCCACGGCGATGTGGCTGCTGGCGCTCTACCAGGTGGTCGCCGAGGAGCAGGGCGCGGACGTCACCCGGCTCCAGGGCACCACCCAGAACGACATCGTGAAGGAGTACCTGTCGCGCGGGACGCACGTCTTCCCGCCCGGCCCGTCGCTGCGCCTCACGACGGACATGATCACCTACACGGTGAACAACATCCCGAAGTGGAACCCGATCAACATCTGCAGTTACCACCTGCAGGAGGCGGGAGCCACTCCGGTCCAGGAGATCTCGTACGCGATGTCCACCGCCATCGCGGTGCTCGACGCGGTCCGGGACTCCGGCCAGGTTCCGGCGGACCGCTTCGGTGAAGTCGTCGCCCGTATCTCGTTCTTCGTGAACGCGGGCGTCCGCTTCATCGAGGAGATGTGCAAGATGCGCGCCTTCGGCCGCATCTGGGACAAGGTCACGCGTGAGCGGTACGGCATCGAGAACGACAAGCAGCGCCGCTTCCGTTACGGCGTCCAGGTCAACTCGCTCGGTCTGACCGAGGCCCAGCCGGAGAACAACGTCCAGCGGATCGTCCTGGAGATGCTGGCCGTCACGCTCTCCAAGGACGCACGCGCGCGTGCCGTCCAGCTGCCCGCCTGGAACGAGGCGCTCGGCCTGCCCCGGCCCTGGGACCAGCAGTGGTCGCTCCGTATCCAGCAGGTGCTCGCCCACGAGTCCGACCTGCTGGAGTACGAGGACATCTTCGCCGGGTCCCACGTGATCGAGGCCAAGGTCGACTCGCTCGTCGAGGAGTGCCTGGCCGAGATCGACCGGATCCAGGCGATGGGCGGCGCGATGGCCGCCGTCGAGTCCGGCTACCTCAAGTCGCAGCTGGTCTCCTCGCACGCAGAACGGCGCGCCCGGATCGAGGCCGGCGACGAGAAGATCGTCGGCGTGAACATCTTCCAGTCGACCGAGGAGAACCCGCTCACCTCGGACCTCGACACGGCGATCATGACCGTCGATCCGGCCAACGAGGCCAGGGTCGTCGCGAAGCTCCACGAGTGGCGCGACAACCGCGACGAGAACCGGGCCCAGGAGTCGCTCGCGGCCCTGAAGGCCACGGCGGCCGGGGACGGCAACCTCTTCGCCGCCACCCTGGAATGCGCCCGTGCGGGTGTCACGACCGGCGAGTGGTCCTGGGCGCTGCGGGACGTCTTCGGCGAGTTCCGCGCCCCCACCGGCGTCTCCTCCGCGCCCGTGGCGGTGACGGCCGAGGCGGGCACCCCGCTGGCTCTCGTACGGGAGAAGGTGGCGCGGACGGCCACGGAGCTGGGCTCCGGGCGGCTGCGGCTCCTGGTCGGCAAGCCGGGCCTGGACGGGCACTCCAACGGGGCCGAGCAGATCGCCGTCCGCGCGCGTGACGCCGGCTTCGAGGTGGTCTACCAGGGGATCCGGCTGACGCCCGAGCAGATCGTCAACGCGGCCCTCGCGGAGGACGTGCACTGCGTGGGTCTGTCGATCCTGTCCGGCTCGCACGCCGAGCTGGTCCCGGACGTCCTCGACCGCCTCCGCGAGGCGGGGGCGACCGACGTGCCGGTCATCGTCGGCGGGATCATCCCGAACGCCGACGCCGCAGAACTGAAGCGCGCGGGTGTGGCCGCCGTCTTCACACCGAAGGACTTCGGTATCACGGAGATCATCGGCCGTATCGTCGACGAGATCCGGAAAGCGAACAAGCTCGACCCCCTGGAGGTCCCCGCATGACCAGCCCCGTGAACCGACTCCGCCCGCGTCGCTCGTGTCTGGCGGTCCCCGGCTCCAACCCGCGCTTCCTGGAGAAGGCCCAGGGGCTCGCCGCCGACCAGGTCTTCCTCGACCTGGAGGACGCCTGCGCGCCGCTCGCCAAGCCCGAGGCCCGCCACACCATCGTCAAGTTCCTCAACGAGGGCGACTGGACCGGCAAGACCCGGGTCGTGCGCGTCAACGACTGGACGACCCACTGGACGTACCGTGACGTCGTCACCGTCGTCGAGGGCGCCGGCCAGAACCTCGACTGCATCATGCTGCCGAAGGTCCAGGACGCCCAGCAGATCGTGGCGCTCGACCTGCTGCTGACGCAGATCGAGAAGACCATGGGCTTCGAGGTCGGCAAGATCGGCATCGAGGCGCAGATCGAGAACGCCCAGGGCCTCAACAACGTCAACGCGATCGCCACCGCCTCGCAGCGCGTCGAGACCATCATCTTCGGCCCGGCCGACTTCATGGCCTCGATCAACATGAAGTCGCTGGTCGTCGGCGAGCAGCCGCCCGGCTACGACGCCGACGCCTACCACTACATCCTGATGAAGATCCTGATGGCCGCCCGCGCCAACAACCTCCAGGCGATCGACGGTCCCTACCTGCAGATCCGCAACCCCGAGGGCTACCAGGCGGTCGCCCGCCGCGCCGCCGCGCTCGGCTTCGACGGCAAGTGGGTGCTCCACCCGGACCAGGTCGCCGCCGCGAACGAGATCTTCTCCCCGTCGCAGGAGGACTTCGACCACGCCGAGCTGATCCTGGACGCGTACGACTACTACACCTCCGAGGCCGGCGGCAAGAAGGGCTCGGCCATGCTCGGCGACGAGATGATCGACGAGGCCTCCCGCAAGATGGCGCTGGTCATCTCCGGCAAGGGCCGCGCCGCCGGCATGGAGCGCACCACCAAGTTCGAGATTCCTTCCAGCTGACAAGGACAGAGTCCCATGCAGTTCGGCCGCACCTACGAAGAGTTCGAAGTCGGCGCCGTCTACAAGCACTGGCCCGGGAAGACGGTCACCGAGTACGACGACCACCTCTTCTGCCTGCTGACGATGAACCACCATCCGCTGCACATGGATGTGAACTACGCCGAGAACACGACGGACTTCGGCAAGAACGTCGTCGTCGGCAACTACATCTACTCGCTGCTGCTCGGCATGTCCGTCCCGGACGTCTCGGGCAAGGCGATCGCCAACCTGGAGATCGAGTCGCTGCGCCACGTGGCCCCGACCTTCCACGGCGACACCATCTACGGCGAGACCACGGTCCTCGACAAGACCCCGTCGAAGTCGAAGAACGACCGCGGCATCGTCTACGTCGAGACCAAGGGCTACAAGCAGGACGGCACCCTGGTGTGCGTCTTCCGCCGCAAGGTGATGGTCCCCACCGAGACGTACATCAAGGAGCGCGGCGGCGAGCAGCCCGGCCGCCCCGAGCTGATCGAGCCCGCGAAGAAGACGGAGAAGTAGCCATGGCCCGACTCGCCCAGACCGCCGGGCTCACGGATGTCCAGCAGGAGATCCTCAAGACCGTCCGGGAGTTCGTCGACAAGGAGATCATCCCGGTCGCGACCGAGCTCGAGCACCGCGACGAGTACCCGCAGCAGATCGTCGACGGGCTCAAGGAGCTCGGCCTCTTCGGTCTGATGATCCCCGAGGAGTACGGGGGTCTGGGTGAGTCGCTGCTCACGTACGCGCTGTGCGTGGAGGAGATCGCCCGCGGCTGGATGTCGGTCTCCGGCATCATCAACACCCACTTCATCGTGGCGTACATGCTCAAGCAGCACGGCACGCAGGAGCAGAAGGACTACTTCCTTCCGCGGATGGCGGCCGGCGAGACGCGTGGCGCGTTCTCCATGTCGGAGCCGGGCCTCGGCTCGGATGTGTCGGCGATCACGTCGAAGGCCGTCAAGGACGGCGACGAGTACGTCCTGAACGGCCAGAAGATGTGGCTGACGAACGGCGGAACGTCAACGCTGGTCGCCGTTCTCGTCCGAAGTGACGAAGGACACCCGGAGGGCACGGCGCCCCACAAGTCGATGACGACCTTCCTCGTCGAGAAGGAGCCCGGCTTCGGAGAGGTCCGCCCCGGCCTCACCATCCCCGGGAAGATCGACAAGATGGGTTACAAGGGCGTCGACACGACCGAACTCATCATGGACGGACTGCGCATTCCGGCCAATCGGGTCCTCGGCGGGGTCACCGGCCGAGGGTTTTACCAAATGATGGACGGCGTGGAGGTCGGCCGCGTGAACGTCGCGGCCCGTGGCTGCGGTGTCGCTCAGCGTGCTTTCGAACTGGGTGTCTCGTATGCCCAGCAACGTCACACTTTCGGCAAGGCGATCGCCCAGCACCAGGCGATTCAGTTCAAGCTGGCCGAGATGGCTACCAAGGTCGAGGCCGCTCATGCCATGATGGTGAACGCAGCACGCAAAAAGGACTCCGGGGAACGAAACGACCTCGAAGCAGGGATGGCGAAGTACCTCGCCTCCGAGTACTGCAAGGAAGTCGTCGAGGACGCCTTCCGTATCCACGGTGGATACGGGTTCTCGAAGGAGTACGAGATCGAGCGCCTCTACCGCGAGGCTCCGATGCTGCTCATCGGTGAAGGTACCGCCGAGATCCAGAAAATGATCATCGGTCGCCGGCTACTCGAGGAGTACCGGTTCCAGGGTTGATTGTCGCTTTTGAGTCGGTTCGGCCGCGAAGAAGATCACACCCTGTCAGCATCGCCTGAGAGTTTCCGGCCGACCGACTCGGCTTCTGGCTTACCCAGTTGCGGCTCCCACCCGATAGCATCGACGGAAAGCCGCCGTCCCCCGTTGCCAGTGCGGCATCATCCGCTACGAAGGTCATCCATGCCCCACAGCCAAACCTCTGCACCTCGCGACAGCCTCGCCGGCGTACGCATCGCACGCGGAGCATCGCCGTGGCTTCTGCCGACCGTCGCCACCGCGGCGCTGAGCCTCGTGCGTGCGCGCACGTCTCGGCGTGCCGCGGCCATCGCCGTGCCCACCACCGCCCTGGCGGCGGGCATGCTGTGGTTCTTCCGCGACCCCGAGCGCGAGATCGCTCAGGGCCGGGTCATCTCCCCCGCCGACGGTGTGGTGCAGAGCATCATGCCGTGGAAGGACGGACGCACCCGGGTCGCCATCTTCATGAGCCCGCTGAACGTCCACGTCAACCGCGCGCCGCTGGCCGGCACGGTGACGTCCGTGGAGCACGTCCCCGGTGGGTTCGTGCCGGCGTTCAACAAGGAGAGCGAGAACAACGAGCGCGTTGTCTGGCACTTCGACACCGAGCTCGGTGACATCGAGATGGTGCAGATCGCCGGTGCCGTGGCACGGCGCATCGTGCCCTACATCCCCCAGGGGACGAAGGTCGAGCAGGGCGAGCGCATCGGTCTGATCCGCTTCGGGTCACGCGTCGACATCTACCTTCCGGAGGGTGTCGATGTCGCCGTCGAGGTCGGTCAGACCACGACCGCGGGGGTGACTCGCATTGACCGTGATTGATCCCGACACCCGGGCCGCCGAGTGGGTCGCCGACAGCGACGCGGAGGAGGCCGAGGATGCCGAGGAGATGCCGCTGTCGTTGAGGCTGTCCATAGCGGACGCCCTCACGCTCGGTAACGCGACGTGTGGATTCATGGCGGTGTACTTCACCACCACCGGCATCCTCATCCCGCACCTCACGGGCAGCACCGAGACCGGCATGGCGCGCAACAGCGCCGCCACCGCCGTGATCCTGATGCTCGCCGCGGCGATCTTCGACCTGTTCGACGGCATCGTGGCGCGCAAGCTGCGCTCGTCCCCGATGGGCGCCGAGCTCGACAACCTCTCGGACCTGATCAGCTTCGGTCTGGCCCCGGCCTACTTCGTACTCGTGTACGGGATGGTCACGCCCGGCGCGCAGCAGAAGGTCTCGGCGGTGGCCGCGATCGTGGTGCTGCTGGCGGTGGTGCTGCGGCTGGCGAGATTCTCGTGCGTGACGATGAAGGACGGCATGTTCCAGGGCATGCCGAGCCCGTTCGGCGCGCTGACGGTGGTCTCGATCGTCCTTCTCGAGCTGCCGTTCATCCCGACGCTGCTGGCGATCATCGGTGTCGCCTGGCTGATGGTGAGCCGGGTCGAGTACCCGAAGCCTCGGGGCATCCTCGCGGTGGCGATGCTCAGCTGGATCGTGGGGGCGATGGGCATGCTGGCGGCCTGGGCGTTCGACGCGCCCGGCGGGCAGCTGCTGCTCCAGACCGGCTGCGCGCTGCAGGTGGTTCTGGGCGCCGTGATCCCCCTCTTCGCGACGGCCCGGCGCGTGAACACCTTCCGCGACAACCGGCGTGAGAGCCGGGAGGCGCGGCAGGCGGAGGCGGCTCAGCTGCCGTAGGCGGTACGTGTACGCCGAGGAAGGGCCCGGATGCGGGAAGCATCCGGGCCCTTCGTCGTGTCCGGAGCCCTTCGTCGTGTGCGATCAGGGCAGGCGCTTGTAGTAGAGCGTGGTGGGGCGGAGGGTTCCCGTGGGGTCCGCGGCGAAGTCCGGGATGATCCCGGCCGGCGTCCAGCCCGCCTTGCGGTAGAGCCCCTCGGCGGGGCTGTCGGTCTCGGTGTCCAGGATCAGGAGCGTGCGGAGCGCGAAGGCCACGTGGGCCGCCTAGGCTG
>NZ_JBHUYJ010000009.1:33129-40172 GCF_042668715.1 Streptomyces sp. NPDC057271 | reverse complement strand
TTGGTCTTGTGGGTGGGGAGATGGGTAGAAGAGACAGGATCAGGAGCGTGCGGCCCGCGCGGGCCGCGTGGGCCTCCGCGGCGGCCAGCAGACGGCCTCCCAGGCCCTGGCCCCGGGCCTCGCGGTGGACGATCAGCCGGGCGATCTCGCCGCGGTGGCGGCCGTTCGGCTTCTCGGTCCGTACGAGCGTCACCGCGCCGAGGACCTCGCCCGCGGGGCCGCGGGCCGCCCAGACGTCCCGTGCGCCCCGCTCTGCCTCCTCGGCGACCGTCTGCCACCAGGAGGCGGCCTCGGCCGGGTCCAGGGGCGCCAGGAAGCCGAGGGAGGCCCCGCCGTCGACGGCGTCGACGAGGAGGGCCGCGAGGCCTTCGGAGGCCAGGACGCGGATCGTGGACGGGTCGAGCAGCTCGATCGAGGGGGTGGGCGCGGCGGGGGCGCCGGTGACGGGTGGCGGGGTGAGAGGTGCGCTCATGGGCCGAGCTTCACACGCCGGTGTTTCCCCGAGGTGACACGGCGGCCCGAGCCGCCCTGCCCGCGCGCGGTGAGGCGCACACCGAACGCCCCGCCGCGCGGGATGCGCGGCGGGGCGTTCCGTACTCCCGGCTCAGCCCGCCTTCGGGGTGAAGCCCTTCGCCGCGTCGGAGACGAGGGGCTCGCGGACCGTGCGCATGCCGCCCGGGACCGACTTGTCCGGCTGGAGGATGACGGACTCGCGCGAGGACGGGGCGTTCGGGTCACTGAGGTCGTGCGCGCCGAATCCGGCGTCGTACGCCTTCAGGCTCAGCAGCGCCTTGTCGATGCCCTCGCGGCTGAGGTCCTTGGCGTCGCACGCCTTCCTCAGGGCCTCGCCGAAGACGCTCGCCGCCGTCCAGCCCGCGACGATGCCGTTGTCGAGGCTGTCGCTCGGGTACGCGGCCTTGTAGTCGGCGACGAGCTTCTTGGCCGCCGGGGTGTCCGCGCCGATCGGCAGGCTCGGGGAGGCGAACCAGTACATCTTCTCCAGCGCGGGGCCCGCCTGGGTGCCGAGGAGCTGCGGCGCGAAGGCCGAGTTGTTGCCGATGACCGGCACCAGCAGCTTCGTCGCCGCCGCGACGCCGACGAGGGAGGCGGCCTGGCGCGGGCCCGCGCTGATGACGATGCCCTTGACCCCTGCCTGCTTGAGCGCCGCGACCTGCGCCGACATGTCGTTGTCGGTGGGCTTGATCTTCTGCTCGACGACCGTCAGACCCGCCTTCTCGGCCGCGTACTTCGAGCCCGCCAGCGCGTTCTCGCCGTAGTCGCCCTCGAAGTAGACATGGCCGAGCTTGTCGCCCGGCTTCAGGCCCTTCTGCTTCACCAGGAAGTCGACGGCGTTGATCGTCTCGACGTCGTACGTGGAGCCGAGGACGCGGATGTACGGGGAGCCAAGGAGAGAGGCCGACCAGGCCTGCGGCAGCACCAGCCCCTTGTCCTGGCCGTCGACACGCTGCTTGACGGCGGCGACGAACGGGGAGCCGATGAACTGCATGTAGCCGGCGACCTTCGGCTCCAGCTCGGTGTAGGCGGAGAGTGCCTTCTGCGGGTCGTAGCCGTGGTCGCGGACCGTCAGCTCCAGCTTCCGGCCGCAGATCCCCCCGGCCGCGTTGACCTGCTTCACGTAGAGCTGCTGCGCCTGCGTCACGCTCTTGCCGAGCGTGGCGTACACACCCGTCATGTCCGTGAGCGCGCCGACCGCGATGGTCTTGTCGGTGACACCCTTGCCGGCCTTCACCCCGCCCGCGCCGGTGCCCTTCTCGTCGCCGCTCTTGGCCTTGGAGCTGCAGCCGGCGGCGGTCAGTGCGACGAGGGTGGCGAGCGCGACGGCCATGGTTCTGGTCGCCTGTCGTCGGTGGATCATCGTTCCTCCCCAGAGGAGTGCGAGGGTTGGGCGGTTCGCTCGGTTGTGCGGGCGGGTTTGCGGAAGCCCGGCCGGACCAGGCCGCCGGGCAGGAAGAGCACCACCGCGACGACGGCGGCGCCGTAGAGATAGCGGGCGGCCTCCCCCGGTGCGATCCCGCCCGTCCCGGGGGCGGAGACCAGGGGCAGCGCGTCGCTGTACCGGTTGAGGAGCTGCGGCAGGAGGGAGACGAAGACGCCTCCGACCACCGCGCCGGCGACCGAGCCGAGACCGCCGATGACGATCATGGCCAGGTATTCGAGGGAGAGCAGCATGCCGAAGTACTCCGGCACTGTCCGCTGGAAGACCAGCGCGAGCAGGACGCCTGCCAGGCCCGCGTACATGGACGACAGGACGAAGACGGCGGCGCGGTAGCGGGCCACGGGGATGCCCATGACCCCGGCGGCGATCCGGTGGTCGCGGATGGCGTTCATGGCGCGGCCGGGGCGGCCTCGGAGGACTCCGCGGGCGAACAGCGCGCCCGCGAGAAGGAGGACGAGGCCGAGGTACCAGAGCTTCTCCGCGGAGCCGAACGGCACCTGGGCGACGAGGAGTTCGGTGTCGTCGAAGGTGAGGCCGAAGAGGCTGAGCGGGGGGACCGCCCGGCCGTTGAAGCCGCCGGTGAGGTCGTGCGCGTTGAAGAGGACGTGCTGGCCGATGAAGATCAGCGCGAGGGTGGCGATACCGAGGTACGCGCCCGTGAGCCGGCCCGCGATCGGACTGAACACCCCGCCGGCCAGGCCCGCGAGGACGACCGCGAGGACGGCCGCGAGCCAGCCCGGCAGGCCGAGTCCGGCGAGCCCGTCCGTCCCGTCGCCGGCGAAGGCGCAGTAGCCGTATGCGCCGACGGCGAGGAAGAAGGCGTGGCCCATGGAGAGCTGGCCGGTGGCGCCGGTCAGCAGGTTGATGCCGATGGCGCCGATCGCGGCGGCCATGGCGAAGAGCCCGGCCTGGAGCCAGAAGCGGTCCAGGTAGAAGGGGAAGGCCGCGAGAACGAGACCGGCGACGGCCCATCCGTACACACGGGGGCGAGCGAGCGTGGCGACGCCACGGCGGGGAAGCGCGTCAGACACGGGCCAGCTCCTTCGTACCGAAGAGTCCGGCCGGGCGGATCAGCAGCACCGCGACCATCACCAGATACGGGGCGAGGTCGCCGATGCCCCGGCCGAGGAAGGTCAGATCGCCCTGGTAGCCGGTGGCGAGGGACTCGGTGATGCCGACCAGGAGGCCGCCGACGAGGGCGCCGGTGGTGGAGTCGAGGCCTCCGAGGATGGCGGCGGGGAAGGCCTTCATCGCGGCGAACGAGGTACTGCGCTCCAGGCCGGGTGTCGGGAAGACGGTGAGGAAGAGCGCGGCGACGGCGGCGAGTCCGCCGGCCACCGCCCAGGCGCCGAGCGATACCCGGCCGAGGCGGATGCCCATCAGGGCCGCGGTCTCCTGGTTCTCGGCGGCGGCGCGCATGGCGACGCCCCAGGAGGTGTGACGGAAGGCGAGCAGGAACGCGGTGATGAGCAGCGCCGCGGCGAGGAAGGCCGCGATCCGGGTCTGCGCCAGGGTGACCGGTCCGAAGGTGACGACGGCGTCGCCCCAGGGGTCGCCGAGCGCGAGGATGTCCGTGCCGATGCGGCGGGTCAGCTCGGTGGCGAGCAGGATGTCGACGCCGATGGTCACGATGGCGAGGACGCTGTGGTCGGAGCCGCGGTATCGGCGCATGACGAGGAACTCGACGGCCGCGCCGACCAGGGCCGCGCCGCCGATGCCGACGAGCAGCGCCGGCCAGAAGCCGATGTCGTCATGGAGGACGGCCGTGAAGTAGCCGCCGGCGAGCAGCAGGGAGGCGTGGGCGAAGTTGACGACCTCGGTGGCGCGGAAGATCACCACGAAGCCGAGGGCGATGAGGGCGTAGATCGAGCCCAACGAGACGCCGTTGAGCAGGAGTTCGGCGAAGGTGGTCACTCGGCGGTCTCCTCTCCGAGATAGGCGCGGACGACCGCCGGGTCGTTCTGTACGTCGCCGGGGGCGCCGTCGGCGATCCGACGGCCGAAGTCGAGGACGGTGACGGCGTCGGCGAGCCGCATCACCACCCCCATGTCGTGTTCGACGAGGACGATGGAGATCCCGAGGCTGTCGCGGACGCCGGCGATGACGGCGGCGGTACGGCGCCGCTCGTCGGCGGTCATGCCGGCGACGGGCTCGTCGAGAAGGAGCAGCCGGGGTTCCATGCAGAGGGCGCGGGCCAGTTCGGCCAGCTTCTGCTGCCCGTACGGAAGCGAGCCGGCGGGCTGGGCGAGCTGCTTCTCCAGTCCGACGAAGGCGGCGATCTCGCGGACGCGGGCACGGTGCCGGGCGTCCTCCCGGGCTGCGGCGGGCAGCCGGAGCCCGGCGGCGAGGAAGCCGGTCCGGGTCAGCCGGTGGCGGCCGAGCATCAGGCTGTCCTCGACGGTGGCGCGGGGCGGCAGCGCGAGGTTCTGGAAGATGCGGGCGACCCCGAGGCCGGCGATCTTGTGCGGGGGCAGGGCGGTGAGTTCGTGTGCGCCGAAGCGGACGCTGCCGGACGTCGCCCTGTAGACACCGGAGAGGACGTTGAAGCAGGTGGACTTGCCGGCACCGTTGGGGCCGATGACGGCGTGGACCGTGCCGGGGCGGACGGTGAAGGAGACGGCGTCGAGGGCGGTGAGTCCGGCGAAGCGGACGGTGACGTCGCGGACGTCGAGGGCGGGGACGGGCTCGGCGGAGGTCCGGGATGCCTCGGCGCCGGCCGGGGCGGTCGCCTCTCCGGGAGGCGGGAGCTGGTTCATCGGTTCTCTCCACGGGACTGCGTCGGGCGGGAGCCGCCCGGCCGGGCGGCGGTCGTCGTCATCGGCCGCCCTCCCAGCGGGAGAGGACGGGGTGGACGGTGGTGGCGGTCTCCGCGTCGGCCGCGGCGTCCTCGTCGACGACGCCCAGATAGCGGCGGCGCACCTCGTCGGAGGCGGCGAGTTCGGCCGCCGGACCCGAGAGGGTGACCTCGCCGACCTCCAGGACGTACGCCCGTGAGGCGAGCCGCAGCGCGAGCGCCGCGTTCTGCTCGACGAGGAGGACGGAGGTGCCCTGGGCGTTGATCTCGCGGATCGTGTCGGCGATCCGGGCGGCCATGAGCGGGGCGAGGCCGAGGGAGGGCTCGTCCAGGAGCAGCAGCTTCGGCGAGGCCATCAGCGCGCGGCCGACGGCGAGCATCTGCTGTTCGCCTCCGGACAGGAGTCCGGCGTGCTGGTGGGCGCGGTCGGCGAGGACGGGGAAGAGTTCGTGGACGCGTTTCAGGGCCGCCGTCCTCGCTGCGCGCTCGCCCCGTGCGCCGAGCGCTCCCGCCCGCAGGTTGTCCTCGACCGTCATCCGGGCGAAGACCTGCCGCCCCTCCGGTACCTGGGAGACACCGGCGGCGACGACCCGGTCGGGCGGGAGACCGCCGATGGGGCGGCCGCCGTAGCTCACGGTGCCGGAGGTGACGGCCCCGCCGTGGAACGACAGTGTGCGCGAGACGGCCCGCAGCAGCGTGGACTTGCCCGCTCCGTTGCCGCCGAGGACGGTGACGACGTCGCCCTCCGGCACGGTGAGCGACACCTGCCTCAGAGCGCGTACCGGTCCGTACCCCGCCGACAGGTCCGCGACCTCGAGGGCGAGTGCGGTCCCTCCCATGGTTCCCCTTCCGTGGCCCGTTCAGTGGCGCTCACCCCAGCACCGCGACGGCCGCGCGTCCACGTGCGGCGGCCGAAACGCTGCCGGTGACCAGCGGGCGCCGGGGTGGGTTGTGCACGCGCACAACACCGCGTGTCAGGGGCCTGTCGGGACGGGGCCGGGGGTGGCATCCTCCGGGCATGGGACGGCGCAGACCGCGGACCGGTGACGACTGGAAGCTGCTTGCCGAGGCGTGCACGGCACTTCTGGAGCGGCTGCCGGAGCTGGTGGACGAGCATCTGAGGGACCTGCACGAGTACGAGCCGGTCTACGGCCGGATCGTGCCGTACGACCAGCACTGGCAGGAGGCCCATCAGGCGATGCGGATCGGGATCGAGATGATCTCGGCGCCCCGGGACTCGCCGCGGCGGGATCTGGAGCACGCGGACGAGATGGGCCGGCGGCGGGCCGAGCAGGGGATGCCGCTGGAACTGGTGGTGCACGCCTACCGGCACGCCGGGCATCTGGTGTGGGACGCGCTGATCGAGGATGCCTCGGCGTTCCCGCCGCGGCTCGCGGCGCTGACGCAGTCGGCGACGATCGTCTGGTCGGCGGTGGACGCGCAGGCGGACACGGCGTCGGAGGCGTACCGGGCGACGGAGCTGGAGCTGCGCCGGCGTACGGACGAGCAGCTCCAGGCGCTGCTCGACGCGCTGCTTCAGGGGCAGCGCTCGCCGGAGGTCACCGCGCAGGCCGCGGCGGGGCTCGATCTGCCGGAGCACGGGCGGTACGCGGTGGTGGTGCTGCGGCACGACCGCCGGGAGGTGCCCGAGCCGTTCCACCGGCGGGTGCAGGGGGCCGGGGTGCGGTTCCTGTGGCGGATGGGCGCGGACTGCGAGATCGGGGTGGTGTCGCTTGCGGAGGGCATGGGTCTGGACGCGCTGTCGGAGCTGCTTCAGGGGCGCTGCCCGGGGCCGGGCGGGATCAGCCCGGTGGTGACGGGTCTCGCGGAGCTCGGCCGGGCGCGGCGGCTCGCGGAGCTGGCGCTGCGGACGAGTCCGCCGGAGTCCCGGCAGATCGTCCGCCTGGACCGCCGGATGGCGGGGGCGCTGGTGGTCGGGCAGCCGGAACTGGCGGGCCTGCTGGTGACGGACGTCCTGGGCGGCCTGCTGGAACTCGATCCGGCGGACCGGGCGGTCCTGCTGGAGACGCTGGACGTCTGGCTCGACTGCGAGGGCTCGGCGGGGCGGGCGGCCTCGCGCCTGTACTGCCACCGCAACACGGTCTTCAACCGGCTGCGACGCCTGGAACAACTCACGTCGAGGTCACTGTCCCGCCCACGGGACCTGACGGAGATGACACTGGCCCTGGACGCGTTCCGCCTGACGGCGGCGGGCTGAGGGGGCCGGGGGGCGGGGGGGGCGCCCCCCCCCCCCGGGGGGGAGCCCCCCCCCCCCCCCAACACCCCCGAGGA
>NZ_JBHUYJ010000009.1:0-33119 GCF_042668715.1 Streptomyces sp. NPDC057271 | reverse complement strand
GCACCGACCCGACCAGCACCGCCCGGGGGGGGGGGGCGGGGGGGGCGGGGGGGCGGGGGCCCCGCCCAGCCCCGGGGCGGGGCCCCCGCCTCTTCCCGGAACCCTGCCGGGGACGGGTGCGGGCTGATGAGGCCCTCGCGCCCCGCCCCCTGAGAACGGCCGCTTCGCGCCGTGCGTCCCAAGGGGGCCGTGCGTCCCAAGGGGCGTGAGGGCTGCACCCCACCCCGGACAAGCCTGAGACCGGGCCGTGCCCCGAGGGGCGCGGGGCCACACCGGCAGCCCGGAGAGCGGCGCCTTCGCAGCACCGGCCCCGGGCGGCGGGGGCTATGACAGGAAGTCCCGGGCGATGTCGGATGCCACCTGTTCCAGGAGCGGGCCCGCGTTGGCGATGGACTTGGCCGGCTCGGGTTCGAGATCGGTCAGGGGGTAGGCGCGGCGGATGCCGGCCTTGCCGAGGGCCTCGGGCGGGAGGGCCAGGCGGCCGCAGACCGCGACGACCTCCTTGCCCGCCGCACGCGCCGCCGCCGCGACGCCCGCCGGGGCCTTCCCGTGCAGGGTCTGCTCGTCGAGCGAGCCCTCACCCGTGATGACGAGCGTGGCCCGCTCCAGCGCCGGGGCGAAGCCCAGGACGTCGAGCATCAGCTCGATGCCGGGGCGGAAGCTCGCGTCCAGGCCGACGAGCGCCCCGTACCCGATACCGCCCGCACCGCCCGCACCGGGCGCCACCGCGCACTCCGACGCCCTGGGGCCGATCGCCTTCTCCAGGACGGTCACGAAGTGCGCGAGCGCCGCGTCCAGTGTCTGGACGTCCTCCGGCGTCGCGCCCTTCTGCGGACCGTAGACCGCGGGCGCGCCCTTCGGCCCGGTGAGCGGGTTGTCGACATCGCTGGCGAGGATCAGCTCGACCGAGGCGAACCGCGGGTCGAGGCCCGACAGGTCGGCGGAGGCGAGGGAGGCCAGCGCCGCTCCGCCGGGTCCGACCGGCTCGCCCGTGCCGTCCAGGAAGACCGCGCCGAGCGCGGCCAGCATCCCCGCGCCGCCGTCCGTCGTCGCGCTGCCGCCGACGCCGAAGACGATCGTCGTGGCGCCCGCGTCCAGCGCGGCGCGCAGCAGCTCGCCCGAGCCGTACGTCGTCGAGGTCAGCGGTGCGAAGACACCCGCCGGAAGCAGCTGGAGGCCCGAGGCCTCCGCCATCTCCACGACGGCCGTGGTGCCACGCAGCGCGAACGCCGCCGTCACCGGCTCGCCGAGGGGCCCGGCCACCCGTACCTCACGGCGTTCGAAACCGGCCGCCACGGCGGCCGCGACCGTACCGTCGCCGCCGTCCGCAACCGGCAGGGTCTCCACGTCCAGCTCCGGGACGACCCGTCGCAGACCTGCTGTGACCCGCTCCGCGACCTGTACGGCCGTGAGCGAGCCCTTGAACTTGTCGGCCGCGACGAGTACGCGTGCGACCTCAGTTACTGCTCCGTCCGTCACCCTTGCATCCCTTGCTTTCGAACGTGCAGTCGCGCCGGGGCCGAGCCTATCCGCACGTTCGGACGGCGTGCCACTCCCTGATGCGGCGATATTCCCTCCCATAGTGGGGCACCATGAGCACGGAACCGATCGATCAGCAGCCTCCTGATGTCCCACCGGGCGAGACCGGCGCTCCCGACATGCCGGTCATCAGGATCGGCATCGGCGCGGTGCTGGCCGTCGTCGCCTGGGCCTCGCTGGGCAAGGACTCCTTCGCCGACGCCTCCTCGACAGCACTGGGGTGGGTCCTCGACAACTTCGCCTGGCTGTTCGTGGTCGCCGCCGACGTCTTCCTCGTGCTGTGCCTGTTCATCGCCTTCAGCCGCTTCGGCCGCATCAGACTGGGCAAGGACGACTCCGAACCGGAGTTCACCAATCTCGCGTGGATCGCCATGATGTTCAGCGCGGGCATGGGAATCGGTCTGATGTTCTACGGAGTCGGTGAGCCCCTCCAGCACTACCTCACCCCGCCCCCGGCGAGCGGTGCCGAGGCCCGCACACCCGAGGCGGCGCTGTCCGCGATGGAGTACTCGTTCTTCCACTGGACGCTGACACCGTGGGCGATCTACGCCATCGCGGGCCTCGCTCTCGCCTACGCCGGGTTCCGCAAGGGCCGTGGCAACCGCCTCAGCGCCGCCTTCACCCCCCTCATCGGCGCACGCCGGGCCGTCTCGTGGCAGGGCAAGGTCATCGACCTGCTCGCCGTGTTCGCGACCGTCTTCGGCACCGCGACCAGCCTGGGTCTCGGCGCCCTGCAGGTCGCCAAGGGACTGAACATCACCACCGGGATCGAGGACGACCTCTCGACCGAGCTCGTCATCATCGCGGTGCTCTCGGCGGCGTTCGTGCTGTCGGCGTTCTCCGGGCTGCACCGCGGCGTGAAATGGCTGTCCACGACGAACATCGTTCTCGCCGCGTGCCTCATGACCTTCGTCTTCCTCCTCGGGCCGACGGTCTACATCCTGGACACGATCCCGTCGTCGATCGGCGGCTACCTGGACCAGCTCCTGCCCATGGCGACCCGTACCGGTGCCTTCACCGACTCGGCCTGGCTCGGGGCGTGGACGATCTTCTACTGGGCGTGGTGGCTCTCCTGGGCCCCGTTCGTCGGCACGTTCATCGCGCGCATCTCGCACGGCCGGACGATTCGCGAGTTCCTCATGGGTGTCCTTCTGGTGCCCAGCGGTGCCACGGTCGTCTGGTTCTGCGTGATGGGCGGGACCGCGATCCGGCTGGACTCCACGGGGGCGGTCGACATGGCCGCCGAGGTGGCGGACGGCGTCGAGGCGTCCCTCTTCGGAATGCTGGACGCCCTGCCGATCGGCACGGTGACCTCGGTGATCGCGATGATCCTCGTGATGACGTACTTCATCACCAGTGCGGACTCCGCATCGCTGGTGATGGGCTCCCTGACGAGCCGCGGGGCCCTGCACCCGCCGACCTGGCTGGTGGTCGTCTGGGGCGTCCTGATGGCGGGGGTGGCCGCGGTTCTGCTCGTCGTGGGCGGACTGGACTCGCTCCAGACGGCCACGATCCTGGTGGCGCTGCCCTTCGTGCTGGTGATGCTCGCCCTCTGCTGGGCGCTCCTGAAGGAGCTGCGCGAGGACCCGGGTGCGGGCGCGCCCCGTCATCACCCGCTGCACGGCCTGCGGGACGCGGTGCGGGCGATCATGGGCGACACGGTCACGGATCAGAGCGCCTCGCGCCATCACCGGCTGCGACGGGCGGCGAGGTCGAGGACGGAGTCGGAGCAGGACGGTGACGGCTGAGGGAACGCCGCACGGACCACGAGGCCCCGCCCTTCGGCCCGGTGGACGCCGGGACACGGGCGTGGAGCGCCGAGGGACGGGGCCCCGGACGCTCCGCCGACCGGACACCGGGTGGGGCCGGGAGCGAGGACGGCGGGGGCGCGCGGGGGCGTGTTCGGCGCGCGCCGGGACCGGGGATTCGGTACACCGGACGTATGGCGCTCACGCACGGCGAACTCGCCGACCGCATCCTCGGCGGCTGGACCGGGCGGATCGCCGGGAACATGCTCGGCAAGCCCGTCGAGCGGGGCGACCACTGGACGCCCGAGCACATCGACCGGTACCTGCGGCTGACGGACGCGCTCCCGCTCACCGACTACCTGCCCCCGCCGCCCGCCGATGTCGCGGGGTTCGAGCTGCGGCCCGAGTGGCCGCGGTGCGTGCGCGGGCGGATCGACGGAAGCTGCCGGGACGACGACGTCGACTACTCCGTCCTGGGCCTGCACCTCCTGGAGACGCACGGTTTCGCGTTCACCACCGAGCAGGTGGGCGAGTTGTGGCTGCTGCGGCTGCCGTACCTGCAGACCTTCACGGCCGAGCGGACGGCGTACCGCAACCTCGCGAACGGTCTGAAGCCGCCGCTCACCGCGACGTACGACAACCCGCACCAGGAGTGGATCGGCGCGCTGATCCGGGCGGACGTCTACGGCTGGACCTCCCCCGGTGAACCGCGCCGCGCCGCCGCGCTGGCGCGCCGCGACGCGGTGCTGTCGCACACCGGCAACGGCGTGTACGGCGCGATGTGGGCGGCCGCGCTGATCGCCGCCGCCTTCACGGCGCCGGACGTACGCGCCGCGCTGGAGACGGCGCTGGAACGGATCCCGGCGAGCAGCCGCCTCGCGCGCACGGTGCGTCACACGATCGCGCTCCACGAGGCGGGCGTGGAGTGGTCCGCCGCACTCGCCGAGCTCGCGGAGCGGACGAGCGGGCTCGGCTGGATCCACACGATCCCCAACGCGGCGGTCCTGACGGCCGGTCTGCTGTACGGCGGCGGCGACTTCACCACCACGATCGCGCTGACGGTCCGCGGCGGCCTGGACACCGATTCCAACGGGGCGACGGCGGGCTCGGTGGCCGGGGTGCTGTGCGGGGCGGCGGCGATCCCGCCGCAGTGGTCGGAGCCGCTGCGGGACCGGGTGCGCAGCGCCGTGTTCGGCTTCGACGGGGTGCGGATCAGCGAGTTGGCGGAGCGGACACTCCGGCTCGCTACGCTGACGGAATGACGACGACCGACTACGCCACGTACATCGCCGGCCTTCCGCGTGTCCTCGCCGGTGCCGCCGCACTCTTCAGGGACGCGGCGGGCCGCGTCCTGATCGTCGAGCCGAACTACCGCGAGGGGTGGGCGCTCCCCGGCGGCACCATCGAGTCCGACACGGGCGAGACGCCCCGTCAGGCCGCGCGCCGCGAGACGGCGGAGGAGATCGGCCTCGACCTGGAGCTCGGGGCGCTGCTCGCGCTCGACTGGGCGCACGGCGCGGGGCGGCCTCCGATCGTGGCGTACGTGTACGACGGCGGGGTGCTGTCCGACGAGCAGTTCGCGGCGATCCGCCTGCAGGAGGACGAACTGCTCTCCTGGAAGCTGATCGAACCCGCCGAGGTGCCCGACCACCTCCTGGGCGGTCTGGGGTCGCGCGTCCTGGCGGCCCTCGACGCCCTCGGCTCCGGCCGTGGCCCGGTCGAGCTGGAGAACGGACGCCCCGCCGCCGGGTGACCCCGGATCTCTCAGGCCGCTCCCCCGCCGCCGTGGCCACCGTCGCCCCGGCCGGCGCCACCGTCGCCGCCCGCCGCTCCGAACCGGGCGAGCCGGTCGGCCAGGTCCGGCGGCCAGAGGGCCTCCTCGGCCGCCGCCAGCTCCTCGGGGCTCCACCAGCGCCCCAGCTGGATGCGGTCCGCCGCGTGCGCGGCCGCGAGGTCTCCGGCGAGCTCGCGGCGCGGCCCGTACGCCACGTAGATGTGTTCGTGCTGGCGCACGGGGACGCCGGCGCGGGTGAAGTCGTGCTCCCAGGTGCAGAGCAGCTCGCCGGGTTCGATCCCCTCCCAGCCGGTCTCCTCCCGTAGCTCGCGTACGGCTCCGTCGCGTGGGCTCTCCCCGGGTTCCAGGCCGCCGCCGGGCATGGCCCAGTGCACGCCGACCTCCTCGTTGTCGTAGCGGAAGAGGAAGACGGCGCCGTCGGGGTCCAGTACGGCGACCCGGGCGGCGCGGCGCGGGGTGCGTCGTGGTGTGTGCATCGGGTCAGCCCTGCGGGGGTTCGGTCGTGAGCGGGTTGCCGCCTCGGGACGGGGCCTCGGCCTCGCGTGTGGCCACCCGGGCCTCCGTGCGGTGTCCCCGGGCGATGTAGTCGCGGACGACGGCCTCGATCGCGTCCTGCGGGTTGTTGACGCCCGCGAGGACCATGACTTCCACGACGAGTTCGGCGTCGAGTTCGATGTTCACCTTGGCCATGGCGCGAACCTAGCACCCGGTGAAATCGGCTCGCGGTGGGTTACTCGGACTGCATACGCTCGTCGTATGACTCTCGTGGCGATTCTCACCGGGGCCGGGGTGTCCACCGACTCCGGGATTCCGGACTACCGCGGCCCGCAGGGCCTCTGGCGGCGGGACCCCGAGGCCGAGAAGCTCGTGACGTACGACTTCTACATGGCCGACCCCGAGATCCGCCGCAGGGCCTGGCAGATGCGGCGGAACAGCCCCGCGCTCAAGGCCCGGCCCAACGCGGCCCATCGGGCGGTCGCCGAACTGGAGAAGGCGCCCGGGGTCGCCGTGCGCGTGCTCACCCAGAACGTGGACGGGCTTCATCAGCTCGCCGGGACGCCGGACCGCAAGGTCGTCGAACTCCACGGCACCGCGAGGTCCGTGGTGTGCACCGCCTGCCACGACCGCTCCACCATGGGCGAGGCGCTGGCACGTGTGGAGGTTGGCGAGGAGGATCCGCCGTGCCGGGTGTGCGGGGGGATCCTGAAGTCGGCGACCGTCATGTTCGGGCAGCGGCTCGATCCGCGGGTGCTCGGCGAGGCGATGTCGATCACCAAGGCGGCGGAGGTCTTCATCGCCGCCGGGACGAGCCTGAAGGTCCAGCCGGCGGCCTCGCTCGCCGGCGTCGCCGCCGAGCACGGGGCCCGGCTGATCATCGTGAACGCCGAGCCCACGCCGTACGACGCGCTCGCCGACGAGGTGGTGCGCGAGCCGATCGGCACCTCCCTGCCCGCGCTCCTGGAGGGGCTCCGCTCCTAGGTCGTGTCGTCGAAGTCTCGCCTGGCCCGCGACGCCACTTCGACCACAGGGCCCAGGCTCCCCAGGGTCTCCGCTAGAAGAGCGCGTCCGGTTCGGCGCCCGACTCGAAGGCCAGCAGCCGCCGTTTGCGGCCCAGCCCGCCGCCGTATCCGGTCAGCGAACCGCCCGCGCCGACGACGCGGTGGCACGGTACGACGATGCTGACCGGGTTCCTGCCGTTGGCGAGGCCGACGGCCCGGGAGGCGCCGGGGTTGCCGAGGGCCTGCGCCAACTCGCCGTACGTGCGCGTCTCTCCGTACGGGATGCGGCGGAGCTGCTCCCACACCCGGAGCTGGAACGGGGTGCCGATCAGCCTCAACGGCAGGTCGAAATAGGTCAGTTCACCGGCGAAGTAGGCGTCGAGCTGGCGGATCGCCTCGCCGAAGGGGCGCGGGTCCGGCTCGCCGAAGGTCTCCTCGGCGGGCCGGTGGCGCTGCTCGGTCATATGGATACGGCTCAGCTCGCCGTCGACCGCGACCAGGGTCAGCGGGTCGTACGGGCTGTCGATGACGGTGTGCCGGACATCGGTCATGGCGGGACGACTTCCTTATGCGGGGAGGTGGTTGACCGGGTGGCTGTCGGTGGCCCAGAGGTACTGGACGGCGTACGCGCGCCAGGGCCGCCACCGCGCGGCGCGGGCGGTCAGCGCGGCGGGCGTGGAGGGCAGGCCGAGGCCCTCGGCGGCGCGGCGGACACCGAGGTCGCCGGGGAGGAAGGCGTCGGGGTCGCCGAGCGCCCGCATCGCGATGACCTCCGTGGTCCAGGGGCCGAAGCCGGGCAGGGCCAGGAGCCGCGCACGTGCCTCCTCCCAGTCGGTGGCCGGGCCGAGGCCGAGTGAGCCGTCGGCGAGGGCCCCGACGAGCGTGAGGAGGGTGGCGCGGCGGCTGCGGGGCAGCGCGAGGGACTCGGGGTCCAGGCAGGCGAGCGCCTCGGGGGTCGGGAACAGGTGGGTGAGTCCGCCCTCGGGGTCATCCACGGGCACGCCGTGGGCGGTGACGAGCCGGGCCGCGTGCGTACGGGCGGCGGCCGTGGAGACCTGCTGGCCCAGCACGGCCCGTACGGCGAACTCGGCCGCGTCGACGGTCCTGGGCACACGCCGGCCGGGCGCCCGCTCCACCAGTGGCGCGAGCAGCGGGTCGGTGCGCAACTGCTCGTCGACGGCGACCGGATCGGCGTCCAGGTCGAGCATCCAGCGGCAGCGGCTGATGGCGAGGGTCAGGTCGCGGGGGTCGGTGAGGGAGAGCCGGCAGGCGATGTGGTCGGACCGGGGGGAGAGGGACACGATGCCGTGTCCGTGCGGGAGGGCGAGAGTCCGTCGGTAGGCGCCGTCCCGCCACTCCTCCACCCCGGGGACGGCGGTCGCGGCGAGGTGGCCGAAGAGGTTGGAGGGGTTGAGGGGGAAGCGGTACGGCAGCCTGAGCGCGATCACGCCCGGGGTGCGCGGGGCGTCGGCGTCCGCCCGTGACCGCGTGGCTCTGGCACGCAGCTCCCCGGGGGCGAGCGCGAAGACCTCACGGACGGTGTCGTTGAAGGTCCGGATCGAGGAGAAGCCCGCGGCGAAGGCGATCTCGGCCATCGGCATCGGCGTCGTCTCGATGAGCAGCCGCGCGGTCTGGGCGCGCTGGGCGCGGGCCAGGGCGAGCGGCCCCGCGCCCAGTTCGGCGAGGAGCTGGCGTTCGATCTGCCGGGTGGAGTAACCGAGCCGGGCGGCGAGGCCCGGGACGCCCTCGCGGTCCACGATCCCGTCCTGGATCAGCCGCATCGCCCGGGCGACGGCATCGGCGCGGACGTTCCACTCGGGGGAGCCGGGGCTGGTGTCCGGGCGGCAGCGCTTGCAGGCGCGGAACCCGGAGCGCTGGCAGGAGGCGGCACTCGGGTGGAAGACCATGTTCTCGGCCTTGGGCGGCACGACCGGGCAGCTGGGACGGCAGTAGATCCGGGTGGTGAGGACCGCGGTGAAGAACACGCCGTCGAAGCGGGCGTCCTTCGAACGGACGGCTCGCACGCAGCGCTCGGTGTCGGTGTACATGCCTCCATGGTCGGGGACCCGAGGGGCACCGGCTGGCGAGAAAACGACATGGACCTTCCGGGGAGCGGGCCCGGTCCGGGTCCCGCGAGTCGCCCCGCCTCGATATCCCGCCGACACTGGAGCAGCATGGAGGAAACGGATTCCCGACGCCGCCGGCGGCCCGAGGAACCGAGGAAGTGGACGGGTGAGTGCAGAATCCCTGAGGCCAGCTCCGACGACAGCCGAATCACCGAGAAGCACCCCATGAGCGGACGGCTTGGCCACCGGCCCAAGGGGCTGGGGCTGCGCAGCGTCGCCGGGCAGGTGTTCGCCCTCCAGGCGGTCATCGTGGTGCTTCTCGTGACCGTGGGTGCGCTGGCCCTGATCTTCCAGGCCCGCTACGACACGGAGCGTGACGCCCGGAACAGCTCCCTCGCCGCCGCGGAGGCCTTCGCGCACGCTCCGGGTCTGGTGGAGTCACTGCGCGCCCCCGATCCGACCGCCCTGCTCCAGACGCGCGCCGAGAGCGCCCGGCAGGCCGCGGGACTCGACTTCCTCGCCGTGATGACCCCCGACGGGATCCGCTACACGGACTCCCGGCCCGAACTGATCGGACAGCGCTCCACCGGCGACTTCGCGCGCGCCCGGGAGGGCGAGTCGTTCACGGAGGTCTTCCACGGGGAGCCCTCGGACGCCGTCCGGGCCATCGTTCCGGTCCGCACGGAGGACGGCGACATCGTCGGCCTGGTCAGCACCGGTATCGAGGTCGAGAACGTCGGCAACGTGGTCGAGGACCAGCTGCCGCTGCTGCTCGGCACGGCCGCGGGCGCCCTGGTGCTCGCGGTGGGCGGCGCGGCGCTGGTGAGCCGGCGACTGCGGCGGCAGACACACGGCCTGGGCCCGGTCGAGATGACCCGCATCAACGAGCACCACGAGGCCGTGCTGCACGCGGTACGCGAGGGGGTGCTCATCATCGACGCAGACCTGCGGCTGCTGCTCGCCAACGACGAGGCCCGTCGGCTCCTCGACCTGCCCCCCGACGCCGAGCAGCGGCACGTGAACGAACTGGGCCTCGATCCCCGTACCGCCGCCCTGCTCTCCTCCGGACGGGTCGTCAACGACGAGGTGCATCTGGCGGGCGACCGGCTGCTCGCCGTCAACGTACGACCCACGGCCCCGTATCGCGGACGGCCCACCGGCACCGTGATGACGCTGCGCGACTCGACCGAGCTCGCCACGGTCTCGGGGCGGGCCGAGGTGGCCAGGGAACGGCTGCAGCTGCTGTACGAGGCGGGGGTGCGGATCGGCACCACCCTGGACGTGGTGCGGACGGCGGAGGAGCTGTCGGAGGTCGCCGTTCCGCGGTTCGCGGACTTCGTCACGGTGGAGCTGCTCGAGCCGGTGCTCCGGGGCGAGGAGCCCTCGGGCGCGTTCACCGAGATGCGCAGGACGGCGATCACGGGCTTCCGCGCCGAGCATCCGTTCCAGCCTGTCGGCGACCTGATCCGGTGTGTCGTGCCGACCACACCGATGGCGATGGCGCTGGACAGCGGTCACGCGGTCCTGGTGGAGGAGCTGGACAAGGCCGACGGCTGGCGGGCCCAGGACCCCGCTGGCGCGGCCGAGGCACTCGCGTACGGGCTGCATTCGCTCGTCGCCGTGCCGGTGCTGGCCCGAGGTGTGGTGCTCGGGATGGCGAACTTCTGGCGGGCCGGGACGCAGGAGCCGTTCGGGGAGGAGGATCTGACCTTCGCCGAGGAGCTGACCGCGCGCGCCGCGGTCTCCATCGACAACGCCCGCCGGTTCACCCGTGAGCACGCGATGGCGGTGACGCTCCAGCGCAGCCTGCTGCCGCGGATCCTGCCGGACCTGTCGGCGGTGGACGTCGCGTACCGGTATCTGCCCGCCAAGGCCGGGGTGGGCGGCGACTGGTTCGACGTGATTCCCCTGCCGGGTGCGCGGGTGGCGCTGGTCGTGGGCGACGTCGTCGGGCACGGGCTGCACGCTGCGGCGACGATGGGGCGGTTGCGTACGGCGGTGCACAACTTCTCCACCCTGGATCTGCCTCCGGACGAGCTGCTGGGCCACCTCGACGAGCTGATCGACCGCATCGACCGGATCGAGCGCGGATCGGAGGGCGAGTCCCGGGGCGGTTCCGGGGCCGGCGCCGAGGAAACGGACCGTACGGGCCCCGGCCGCACGGCGGAGGACTCCTCGGCCACGGACGGCTCGGCGGAGGGCGACGAGGGGAGCGAGCGGATCACCGGCGCCACCTGCCTGTACGTGATCTACGACCCCGCCGACGGCCGGTGCCTCATGGCCCGGGCCGGGCATCCGGGGCCCGCGCTCGTCCACCAGGACGGGCGGGTGGAGTTCCCCGAGCTGCCGGCCGGGCTGCCGCTGGGCGTGGGAGGGATGCCGTTCGAGGCCACGGAGCTGTACCTGCCCGAGGGGAGCCGGCTGGTCCTGTTCACGGACGGCCTGCTCGTGGACCGCGACCGGGACTTCGACACAGGTCTCGGGCTGCTGTCCGACGCGCTGGCCACGACGGGCCGCAGCCCGGAGCAGGCCTGTACGGACGCGCTGGAGGCCCTGCTGGGACCCGCGCAGGACGACGACATCGCGCTGCTGGTCGCCGACACCCGGCGGCTGGAGGTCGCGCGGATCGCGGAGTGGGACGTTCCGCCCGATCCGGCGGACGTCTCCCGGATCCGCAACGCGGGCGCGGCGCAGTTGACCTCGTGGGGTCTGGACGGCATCGCGTTCACGGCGGAGCTCATCCTGAGCGAGCTGATCACCAACGCGATCCGCTACGGCGCCGAGCCCATCCGGGTCCGGCTGCTGCGGGACCGCAGGCTGATCTGCGAGATCTCCGACGGCAGCAGTACGGCTCCGCACCTGCGCTATGCCGCGACGACCGACGAGGGCGGCCGCGGCCTGTTCCTGGTGGCCCAGTTCGCCGAGCGCTGGGGCACGCGCTACACCCAGCGGGGCAAGGTCATCTGGGCGGAACTGCCCCTGACGACGGAGGACTCGGAGCTGCCGGCCATGGCACCGGATCTGGACGCGCTGGAGGACCTCGCCTGGTGAGCCGACGGCCCCCGGCCACCGCGCCGGTGGCCGGGGGGCCGTCGGTGGCCGGGGGGCCGTGGGTGGCCGGGGGCGGCGGGGATCGGGGGCCGCCGGTGGCCGGGGGTGTCGGAGACCAGGGCGGCGGAGACCGGGGCGGCGGGGATCGGGGCGGCGGAGACCGGGGGGCCGGAGGTCACCTCAGCGCGGTGCGGGCGAGCAGCACGGCGACGTCGTCCCCCGGGGCACAGGGCAGCAGCTGTTCGAGGATGTCGTCGCAGAGTCGGCTGAGCGGACGTTCGAGGTGGAGCAGTGCCCCGGCGAGTTGGTCCATGCCCTGGTCGAGGTCGCGGTCCCGGGCCTCGATGAGGCCGTCGGTGTACAGCACCAGCAGGCTTCCGGGCGGGAGCGCGAGTTCCTCGGTCCCGAACTCCAGCCCGCCGGTGCCGAGCGGGGTGCCGGGCGGCCCCTCCAGGAAGGTGACCGCCCCGTCGGCCGTGGCGACGGCCGGCGGCGGGTGACCGGCCCGGGCGACGACGACGCGGCCGGTCGCCGGGTCGTGGACGGCGTAGACGCAGGTCGCCATCTCGTCCTCGCCCACGTCGGCGACGACCGCGTCGAGCGAGCGGAGGAGTTCGACGGGCGGCACTCCGTGCCGGGTGAGGGTCCGTACCGCCGTCCGGAGCTGGCCCATGACGGCCGCCGCGTGGATGCCGTGGCCCATGACGTCGCCGATGACGAGCGCCGTCCGCCCCTCGGGCAGGGCGATGACGTCGAACCAGTCGCCGCCGACGTCGTGGTCGCTCGCCGGGAGGTAGCGACCGGCCAGTTCCAGGCCGTCGACCTTGGGCAGGGCGTCGTTGGTCAGACTGCGCTGGAGGGTGAGGGCGGCCTCCCTCTGGGTGGTGTACATGCGGGCGTTGTCGATGTTCAGGGCCGCGCGCGCGACGAGTTCGTCGATGAGGACGAAGTCCTGCTCGTCGAAGGGTTCGCGCTCGTTGAGCCGGGTGACGGTGACGGCGCCGAGGACCGTGCCACGGGCGACCAGCGGCACGAGGCGCGCCGATCCGGTGGTGGCCTCGAAGTAGGCGCGCAGGGGTTCGGTGCGGGGGTCGGGGAAGAGCGCGGGGAGGTCGGAGTGGTAGAGGTTCAGCGGCTGGGCGGCGTTGATGACCCGCTCGTACACGGTGCCGAGCGGGATCTGGAAGGTCTGTCCCGCGGTGAGCAGCGCCGTCGGGGCGGTGGGGTCGGGGAAGGCGGCCGCGAGGCGGCGCAGCAGGCCCTGGGTGGCGGCCGCATCGTCGGGTTCGAGCACGGATTCGAGCAGCTGTACGTCGGCCGAGTCGGCGAGCTGCGGCACGATGACCTGGACGATCTCCTCCGCGGTCTGGAGCAGGTCGAGGGTGGTGCCGATCCGGGTGCCCGCCTCGGCGAGGAGGGCGAAGCGGCGCTTGGCCTGTTCGGCCTCGACGAGGGCCCGCTGGCCCTCGGTGATGTCGATGAGGGAGGCGATCAGTCCGAGCCGCCGGCCGGAACCGTCGAGGAGCGGGGCGTACGAACAGGACCAGGTCCGGTCGTGGTCGGGGTCCGCCGGGGTCCGGCCGGTGCGGCGTACGTCGACGGAGGCCCGGCCGCTCTCCAGCACCTCGCGCATGGTGGCTTCGAGGGCGACGGCGTTGACGCCGGGCACGACCTCGGTGAGCCGCCTGCCGAGGTGCTCGGCGGCCGAGACGCCGTTCATCCGCGCCAGGGCGTCGTTGACGCGGATGAAGCGCAGGTCGGTGCCGAGGGTGCCCAGGCCGATCGGGGACTGGGTGAAGAGGCTCTGGAGCGCGGCGAGGGAGTCCCGCATCCGCAGGACCTCGGAGGTCTCGACCGCGATGAGCATGGCGCCCGGCCGCCCCCGGGGGTCGACGTCGGGGACGATCCACATCTCCATGGTCACTTCGTGACCGTCGCGGTGCCGCACGGGAAGGGTGCCGACGACGGTCTCGCCGGACTGGACGCGTCGTGTCAGCTGGCCGGCGAGTTCCCGGTTGGCGTCCGGCACCAGAATGGGCGTCGCGACCCGGCCGAGCACGTCGTCGGGGCGGTATCCGAGCAGGTCCTGGGCGGCGAGGGACCACTCGACGACCCGCCCGTCGGCGTCCTCCCGCCACAGTGCGATCGGCAGGAGTTCACGCAGGACACCGGCGTAACCGATGGCCGCCGGTGGTCGCTCCGGCGTCTCGCTCGCCGACTGCGTAGTGTCCAACGATCCGACCTAACCCCGGGGGGTGCCTTCCTACCCGATCACCCTAGCCGAGCCCTCGACGCGGGGCCCTGCGTTACGGCTCCGGACGGTGGTGCGCCCGGTCGGCCCAGGGGGTTCCGCCCTAGGCGACCCGCCGGTAACTTGGCGCCGCCCACTCCCCACGGCATGGCAGGTACCCGATGCAGAGCTTGTTACGTACGGTCCGAGGCGCCCTTCTGGCGGGCGCCCTGCTGATCCCCGCCCTGCCGGGTTCCGCCATGGCGCGGCCCGCCCCGCCCCCGGACGCACGGGCCGCCACCGCCGCCCCCGACTGGACGCCGCCGCTGTCCACGCGCGGACGGCACATCGTCGACGCCGACGGCGACCGCTTCCGGCTGCGCTCCGCGAACTGGGACGGCGCCCAGGGCTCCTGGAACGGCTCGGGAGACATCGCCGACCCGACCAACCACCACGCCGGACAGAACGCCCACGGCATCCCGGTCGGCCTGGACCGCGCCCCGCTGCCGACCCTCCTCGCCGACTTCCACGCCCTGGGTCTGAACAGCATCCGACTGCCCTTCTCCAACGAGATGCTCAGGGCGACGGCTCCCGTGCCGGACAGCGCCGTCGCGGCCAATCCGGCCCTGCGCGGCAGGACCCCCCTCCAGGTCTTCGACGCCGTCGTCGCCGCGCTCACCGCCGACGGCTTCGCGGTCATCCTCAACAACCACACCGTGACGACCCGTTGGTGCTGCGGAGTGGACGGCAACGAACGCTGGAACAGCAGCGGGCAGTCCACGGCCCGGTGGGCCGACGACTGGGTCTTCATGGCGAAGCGCTACCGCGCCGATCCGCGCGTGGTCGGCGCCGACCTCTACAACGAGGTCCGCCGCGACATCTGGGACGACCCCAACTGGGGCCTGGGCGACAACCACGACTGGCACGCCGCCGCGCAGGAGGCCGGCGACCGGATCCTCGCCGAGGCCAACCCGGATCTGCTGATCGTCGTCGAGGGCATCAACTGGCAGGGCATTCCGGTGGACGGCTTCCCGCACGGCCGCCCCACCCTCACCCCGGTCCGTACCCTCTCGCACACCCTGGTGGTGTCGGGCAAGCTCGTCTACTCGGCCCACTTCTACGGCTACACCGGCCCGAACCACAGCGGCGCCACGGGCATCGGCGAGACCAGCGACCTCCGCTACCAGGACCTCACCCGCGAGCAGCTCCGCCGGACCGTCCACGACCAGGCGCTGTACGTCTCCGCCGAGACCGGTCGGCACTTCACGGCCCCGGTCTGGGTCAGCGAGTTCGGCATCGGCGCCGACGAGACGAACAGCCGTCCGCGCGACTGGTTCCGCAACCTGACCGAGCTGTTCTCCGACGCCGACGTGGACTACGCGTACTGGCCGCTGGTCGGCTGGAGCGGTGGCGGCGGAGGGGACAGCTGGGCGCTGCTGCGGTACGACTCCGAGGGCCGGCGGACCGGGGTCCTCGACGCGGGCGACTGGCGCACCCCCCTGTGGACCGGACTGACGGACGTGCCCGGCCGCACCGGAGCCGTCCCCGTCACGCCGTCCTGGTACCAGCTGACGACCGACCACCGCGACCACAACGCCTCGCTGCGCGTCCGGGCGGGCGGGGACTGGGACAGCGGCGCCCGCAAGGCCGTCTGCCCGGACGGCTCCCGGCTGGCCGGGCTCAGCCACACCGGGGGCCGCGGGCTGTGCGCGAGTTCGGGCCTGCGGGCCGCCGCCGGCGGCCACACGGTCGTCCGCGACGAGTCGTACGTCCCTGCGGGCGGCGACTGGGCCACCGGCTACACGAAGTTCCAGTGCCCGGCGGACGGGTTCGTGATCGGTTACAGCGTGCGCGGCGAGCGGGTCTCCGCCGCCCTGTGCGCTCCGGCCCGTACGGCGCTCCCGGCGGGCGGCGGCCGGACGGTGTGGTTCGACCGGGGTGACAACCGTCCGGCGGGAGCACCGGGCGGGGAGTACGCGAGCGGCCACTACAAGGGCCAGTGCCTGCCCACCGAGTACGCGGCCGGCATCGCCTTCACCACCCGGTTCGGCTCCCGGCCCTCCCCGGCCGCCCTGCTGTGCCGCCCGGCGCCCCCGGAGGCGTAGGGCTCAGAGCGCGGGAACGGCGCGGGGTGTCTCCAGAACGGCGGCGATGCCCTGCGCCAGGAACGGGATCCGGTGCGCGCAGACGCCCGCGATGTTGATGCGGCCGGCGTTCGTACCGTAGATGGCGGACTGCCGGCGCATCCGGCCCATCTGCTCCGGTGTCAGCGGCAGCATGGAGAACATGCCCTTCTGGCGCCGGAGCGAGGCCGCCGCGTCCGGGCACCCGAGGGCGTCCAGGTGCGCCACGAGGTCCGCCCGGTTGGCCGTGATCCGCCCCCGCATGACGTCGAGCTCGTCGCGCCAGACGGCCCGCAGCCCCGGGTCCGCCAGGACGGTGGCGACGACGGCGGCACCGTGGTCGGGCGGCATGGAGTACATGACGCGTGCGGCGTTCTGCAGGGCCGTCTCGACGTGCCGGAGCGTCTGCGGCGAGGAGCCGAGGACGATGGCGCATCCGGTGCGGTCGCTGTAGAGGCCGAAGTTCTTGGAGCAGCTGACGGCGATCAGCACCTCGGGCAGCCGGTCGGCCAGCATGCGGGTGGCCCACAGGTCGGCGTCGAGGCCGTCGCCGAGCCCGTGGTAGGCGAGGTCGACGAAGGGGACCCAGCCCTGTGCCGCGGCGAGGCCCGCCAGCGCCTCCCACGTCTCGGCGTCGGGGTCGATCCCCGTGGGGTTGTGGCAGCAGCCCTGGAGCAGGACGACATCGCCCCGCCGGGCGGCGCGCAGGTCGTCGAGCATGCCGTCGCCGCAGCCGTACGTCCGGACGGAGAGCCCTGCGCCCTCCAGTATGGGGCGGTGGTTGACGTACGCGGGGTCGCTGATCCACACCGTGGTGCCGGGCCGGGTCTGGCGCACGAGGTCGGCGAGGAGCCGCAGGGCTCCGGTGCCCGCCACGGTCTGGACGGCCGTCGCGCGCGCGGTTCTGGCCTCGGTGCCGAGGACCATGGAGAGCATGGCCCGGTTGAAGGCGGTGTGGCCGGAGAGTCCGCGGTACTCCTTGGAGTCGGAGCGGTCCGCGAGGCGTATCTCGGCCTCCTTGACCGCCGCCATGACCGGGGTGACGCCGTTGTGGTCGCGGTAGACGCCGAGGACGAGGTCGAGGCGCTCGGGGCGGGGGTCGGCGGCGTACTCGGCCGACAGGTCCCAGAGCGGGTCGACGGGCGGGGCGGCGAGAAGCTCAAGCATCGGCGGAGACCTCGGTTCGGGTACGGGGGCGGCGGTTGGCGAGTGCGACGCCGAGGGTGATGAGGGGGACGCCGATCAGGACGGGCAGGGTCGGCGACTCGTCGAGGAGGGGTACGGCGAGCAGGACGACGGCGACCGGGCTGAGGCTGCCGACGACCGAGCTGCGCTCCGGGCCGAGGCGGCGGATGGCGAACGCGTACAGCAGTCCGGCGCAGAGGCCGACGCCGAGGCCCTGGACGACGAGGAACAGCGCGATGTCGGACCCGGCCGCGTGGGCGATCCCGGTGGGCAGGACGCCGGTCAGGACCAGGAGAGCGATCACCGCGAAGGAGGGCAGGCAGAGGAGTCCGATCGACCCGACGGGGTCGAGGTCCACCTCGCGCAGGCCCACGGTGTACAGCGCCCACAGTCCGCTGGCGACGAGCAGCGTTCCCGCGCCGAGCAGGACGTCCGCGTCCAGGGCGGCCGTGTAGCGCCAGACCAGGGCGGCGACGCCCGCCACGATCAGGGCGAGGCCGGCCGACTGCGTACCGCGCGGGGCGCTCTTGCCGCCGGCGACCATGAGGGCGGAGACGAAGAGGGGGACCATACCGGGGACGATCGCCCCGACGAACGCGGCCGACGTCAGCGATCCGCCGTACATGGCGGCGAGGAAGAACGGTACGCCCGCACCGCAGACGATCTTGAGGGCGGGCCCGGGCCGGACCGCGGCCAGCTGGCGCCTGCGCCGCCACAGGGCGGGTGCGAGGACGACGAGGGGCACGCCGAAGCGCAGCAGCGCGGCGTCGGCGGGCAGCAGCGTGGAGGTGCTCAGGGCCCGGGCGCTCAACGCGAACGCGGCCCAGATCGCCACGGTGAGCAGCAGGGCCACGAGGCCCACGGCCTGCGGCGAGAGCGCGCTCCCGGTCGGGCCGGCACGGCGTGCCGGCTCTGCGGGCGGTGCCCCCGCCGTTCGTATCCCGCCCACCGAAGAGTCCTCCCGCTCGCCACCACTACTTCCGGCAACGGTAGAGCTTTCGGCGAGGCAGCCGATTGCCAGTTATGCCCTGCAGCCCTAGCGTGGGGGCAGAATCTGCCAAGAAGCGGCGGACCGATGCGGGAAACGACGAGGGAGCGACGTTGGACGCGGTGGACTTGCAGATCATCCACGAGTTGCAGCAGGACGGCCGGCTGTCCAACCAGGATCTCGCCGACCGGATCAGGCTCTCCCCCTCGCCGTGCCTGCGCCGGGTCCGCCGGCTGGAGGAGGCGGGGCTGATCCGCGGCTACACGGCCATGGTGGACCAGGTCGCCTTCGGGCTGCCGATCACCGTCTTCGTACGGATCCGGCTGGAACGCCACACCGCCGAGGCAGTCAACGTCTTCGAGCGGCACATCGGCCTGATCGAGCACATCCAGGACTGCTATCTGATGGCGGGCAGCAGCGACTACCTGCTCCGGGTCGTGATCGAGAGCCTGGAGGCGTACGAGGCGCTGGTGCGCAACCGGATCCACGCCATCCCGGGCATCGCCTCGATCGAGTCCAGCTTCGCCTTCGGCAGCGTGAAGCAGTCCAGGATCTATCCACGCCCCGGCGCGCCGGTGAGGTGAGGCTCAGCCGACGGCGGACTCGAAGGCCGCACAGGCCGTCGCGTCGAAGAGGACGAACCGCACCTCCTCCACCGAGGTGGCGGCCGCCCGCACCGTCTCGACGGCGATGCGGGCGCCGTCGTCCATGGGCCAGCCGTAGATCCCGGTGGAGATGGCGGGGAACGCGACGGTACGGGCGCCCAGCTCGTCGGCCACCCGGAGCGACTCGCGATAGCAGGAGGCCAACTGCTCGGAGCGGTCCTCGTCCCGGGACCAGACCGGGCCCACGGTGTGGATCACCCAGCGCGCGTCGAGCCGGCCGGCCGTCGTGGCGACCGCCTGGCCGGTGGGGAGCCCGCGGCCGTAGTGGCCCGCGCGGAGCTTGCGGCACTCCTCCAGGACGGCGGGGCCGCCCCGGCGGTGGATGGCGCCGTCGACGCCGCCTCCGCCGAGGAGCGAGGAGTTCGCCGCGTTCACGATCGCGTCGACCTGCTGTTCGGTGATGTCGCCACGGACGAGGACGAGGGTCGGTTCCGTACGCATACGGTCATCATCCCCCTGTCGCGCGCAGTCTGCGCCAGACCGCCTTGGCCGCGTTGTGGCCGGACATGCCGTGTACGCCCGGGCCCGGCGGGGTGGCGGAGGAGCAGAGGAACACGGCGGGGTGCGGGGTCGCGTACGGGAAGAGGGACAGCTTGGGGCGCAGCAGCAGCTGGAGGCCCCGGGCGGCGCCGCAGGCGATGTCACCGCCCACGTAGTTGGCGTTGCGGGAGGCCAGTTCGGCCGGCCCGGCCGTCGCGCGCGCGAGCACCAGGTCGCGGAAGCCCGGGGCGAAGCGCTCGATCTGACGCTCGATCGCCTCGGTGAGGTCGCCCTCCCAGCCGTTCGGCACATGGCCGTAGGCCCAGAAGGCGTGCTTGCCCTCGGGCGCGCGGCTCGGGTCGACGAGGCTGGGCTGCGCGGTGATGAGGAAGGGCCTGCCGGGGGCCGTACCGGAGGAGGCCTGGTCCAGGGCGGTGCCGATCTCCCGCATCCCGGCACCGATCTGGACGGTGCCGGCCTCGCGCGCCGCCTTCGCCGTCCAGGGCACGGGGCCGTCGAGCGCGTAGTCGACCTTGAAGGCGGCCGCGCCGTACCGGTAGTGGTCGTACGTGCCGCCGAATCCGGCGATCCTGGCGAGGGCGGTGGGCGAGGTGTCGAAGACGTAGGCGCGGGCCGGCGGCAGGTCGTCGAGCCGCTTGACCTCGTAGTCCGTGTGGACCGCGCCGCCGAGCGCCTTCAGATACGCGGTGAGGGCGTCCGAGATCGCCTGGGAGCCGCCGCGGGGCATCGGCCAGCCGCCCTCGTGCGCGGCCAGCGCGAAGACGAGACCGACCGCCGAGGTGGCGAACCCGCCCAGCGGGGCGATGACATGACCGACGAGTCCGGCGAAGAGCGCACGCGCCTTGTCGTCCTGGAAGCGGCGCATGAGCCAGGTGGACGGCCGCAGTCCGTCGATACCGAAGCGGGCGAGCGTGACCGGGTCCCGGGGCAGCGCGGTGAGCGGCAGGGACATGAAGTCCCGTGCCAGGGTGTCCCACTTGCCGAGGTAGGGGGCGACGAGGCGGCGGTACGTCCCGGCGTCGCGCGGCCCGAGGGACGCGGCGGTCTCGGCGACCGACCGGGAGAGCACGGCGGCCGTGCCGTCGTCCCAGGGATGGGCCATGGGAAGGCGCGGGTGCAGCCATTCGAGGCCGTACCGGTCGAGCGGCATCGTCTTGAAGACGGGCGAGCCGATCCCGAGCGGATGTACGGCGGAGCAGGGGTCGTGGCGGAAGCCGGGGAGGGTCAGTTCCTCGGTCCTGGCGCCGCCGCCCACGGTGGACTTGGCCTCGAACACGGCGACGGAGAGACCCCGGCGGGCCAGCTCCACAGCGGCGGTCAGTCCGTTGGGACCCGCCCCCACGACGACGGCGTCGAGCATCGATGGCACCTTCGGACTCCTTCGTCAGCCGATGGCCAAGGCTCCCAGGATATTTCCTGGGCCCCCGCGGCCCTCACCGCCCCCGCAGCAGTGTCCGGATCCGGTCGGCGGTGGCCTGGTCGCGTGCCGCGGTGAACGGCAGCGCGTTGCCTCCGGTGATACGGAACGGCTCGCCCGCGAGCGTCGTGTGCGCGCCGCCCGCCTCGGTCACCAGGAGCAGCCCGGCCGCGTGGTCCCAGGAGTACTCCCACGAGAAGGCAATGCCGTCGAGGAGGCCCCTGGCCACGTCCAGATACTCGAGTCCGGCCGAGCCGCAGGGCCGCGCGCGCACGCCCTCGGTGTCGAGACCGAGCAGGGCGCGCTTCTGGTCCTCGGTCGTGTAGTCGGGATGGGAGGTGGCGACCTCCAGGACCGCGCCGGGCGCCGGCGAGCCGGAGCGTATCGGCTGCCCGTTGAGCGTGGCGCCGCGTCCGCGCACCGCGACCGCCATCTCGTCGAGGGCCGGGGCGAACGTCCACGAGGCAAGCAGCTCACCCTGGCGCGCGAGCGCGACGAGGGTGCAGAACCCGGGCTCCCCGCTCACGAACTGACGGGTGCCGTCGACGGGATCGACGATCCACACCGGGGCGTCGCCCTGAAGGGCCTCGTACACCGCCGGGTCGGCGTGGACGGCCTCCTCGCCGACGACCACGGAACCGGGCGACAGCTGCGTCAGGGACGCCGTCAGATGCTCCTCCGCAGCCCGGTCGGCGATCGTCACCAGGTCGTGCGGACCGTTCTTCTCGACGATCTCGTGCGCGGCGAGCTGGCGGAAGCGCGGCATGATCTCGGCCGCGGCCGCCTTGCGGACCGCCTCCTCCACCTCGGTCGCACCGCCGGAGAGGACGTGGTCAAGGAAGTCATCGATCATGCGACCAGCTAAGCACGGCGCTCTGACATTCCGGGAGACCGTCCCTTAACCTTCCGTTTCCCCTCGGAGTACGCTTTCGGCCGGATCAACCCCTACGGGGCCGTCGGGGCGAGGGACGGCCCGTGCACGGCGAGTACGAGGTGCCGGGCGGAGAACCGGCGGCCGTCGACCTGGCGGCACGTGACGGTGCCCTCACGGACGTCCGGGTCGCGGGTGAGCGTGAAGCCCGCGGGGACGTCGACGCCCGACGGTGCCGAGGACGGCCGAGTCAACTCCCCGTACTTCGACGGTCCTGCGCCAAGGGGACCCGCAGGGCGGAGTGTCCCCGGTCCCACGACTCCCTCAGAAAGGCCGCCAGTCGGTCCTCCAGCATGATCGTCGCGGCACAGCCGAAGACGACGTCGGCCTCCAGGCCGGGCTCGTCGGCGAGCAGTCCGCCGACGACCTCGCGCCGTACGACCTGTTCGTGGACGGCGTCGGCCTCGACGTGCTCGCTGTAGAACCGCTCGGCGGCCGGCCCGGCGCCGCAGCGGCGCATCGCCCGCGCCATACGCCGCGAGCCGGGCGAGGAGGTGACCTCGACGCAGCCGAAGTGCCCGACCAGCGCCCCGCGCAGGGCGCGGTGCAGACCCAACAGGGACATGAGGTTGACGGTGGCCAGCAGCGGTGCGGGCGCGTGGTCCACGTACCGGCCGTAGGTCGGGTCGAGGCCCAGGTCCTCCATCAGATCGGCGAAGAGCCGCGCGTGGATGTCCGCGGCCCGTCCCGCGCCGAACTCGTCGTACTCGATGGCCACCATGCCGGCCTTGGCCCGTCCGGTCAGCCGCGGGATGACCCACGCGTGCGGGTCGGCCTCCTTGAGGTGGTAGAGCGAGCGCAGCGCCGCGTACTCCCGCAGGTGCTGGAGCCGGCCGTCGGTTTCGAGGTAGCGGCTGACACTGCCGCTCAGGTCGGCCGGCTCTTCCAACAGCGGTGCGAACACGTCCTCGACCGAGCGGTTACCGTCCGGCACTCCGGTACGGAGGGCGTGCAGGAACCGGGTCTCCAGGCCCTGCCTCAGCCGCAGCAGGTCGGGATCCCATTCGCGTGCGTCGTCCACCCCGCCGAAGCCCCGGTAGTGGAGCTCGTACAGCAGATGGAGGGCGAGCTGGAGGTCCTCGCCCCATGGGTCGGCCGTCAGGAGGGACCTGGGTTCGTACGCGGGCGGGGAGCCCGTACGCAAGGCCTCCCGTACGGCTGCGGACAGCTCACCCCGCGCCTGGGGGAGCACGGGACCGCCGCCCGGCCGCCCGGTGTCCGCGGGTGCCGGCGCCGAGGACGCGGCCGGGCGGGGGCCGGGGTCCGAGTTCTCGGGAGCCGAAGGCTCGGGACTCGACCGCCCGGAGGCCGGCCGCCGCCGACGTCGATGGCTGGTGTCGCACCACGGCTGGGTCCTGCTGCGGCGGCACGTGCACACGGCCACCATGAACCGGTCCGATCGGACCACGGTGCCGTCGTCCCTCACGGTCTCCACCGGCCCCTCCACCAGCACCGGCCCCTGCGGGTCCACGGCCACCCGTCGAGGAGACGGGCCCGTCGGGGCGTCGGGCGCACGGTCGGGCTCGGGCGGACGGTCGGGCGGGCCGGGTTCGGGCGGGCCGGCTTCGGACGCACGGTCGGGCTCGGGCGGACGGTCGGGCGGGCCGGGTTCGGGCGGGCCGGCTTCGGACGCACGGCCGGGTTCGGGCGCACGGTCGTGCGGGCCGGGTTCGGGGTGGCTGTCAGGAACGTTGCGCACGGATGATCACCAGTTCCTCCCTGTCCTCGACGCCTCCGACCAGTCCCCGGCTCTCCAACCAGGCGCGCCGCGACCGGAGCACCGGACCCCAGGGGACGACGGCGCGCCGCGTCACGCGCGCCTGCAGGCCCACTCGCCGCAGCCGCTGCACCGTGGTCGCCGCCCCGTTCATCCCGGAGTGGACGATCAGGAGAACTCCGCCCGGCGACAGCAGGGCCGGGGCGCTTTCGCAGATCCGGTCGATGAGCTGCCGTCCGTCCGGCCCCGCGTCCCACGCCCGGGCGGCGCCGTGCGACGGCAACCGGACACGGGGGGACGGGACGTACGGCGGATTGGCCAGTACGAGGTCGAAGCGGCGGCCTCTCGTGCGGGCCGCGAAGTCCCCGTGCAGCACGCGGAGCGTCAGCCCACGTCGTAGCGCGTTGATGCGGGCCGCGATGACGGCCTGCAGCGACACGTCGATCGCCGTGACGTGCGCACCGGTCGCGGCCGCGGTCAGGGCGAGAGCGCCCGTGCCGGTGCCGATCTCCACGACATGCTGCTCCGGCCCCAGCGTTTCGTGGCGGAGGGCGTCGGCGAGCAGCCGCGTGTCGGCCTGCGGGCGGTAGACACCGGGCAGCGTGACGAGCCGCTCGGGCCCGCTCCTCGCAGAAGAGGCGGTAAGGGACACCGGGGCACCTCCGACGAGAGTGGTGGATCAGCACCGCGGCTTCCCCGAACCGGGGAACATATCCCTGATGTCAGTAACCGATGTCCGCCGCACGCAGCACCCTCGCGGACATGTTCCGCTCCATCATCCGCAGCGCCGCCCGGGCGAGGTCCTCATGGATGTGGGCGACCGCGTCCTCGGCCACGGTCACCGACAGGTGCCGGATGTGGGCGTCCAGGGCCGAGTAGAGGATGCACTGTTCGGTCACCTGTCCACAGAGGACGAGGTGGTCGAGGCCGAGAGTGCCGAGCAGGTAGGCCAGAGGCGTCTCGTAGAACACCGAGTGGCGGGCCTTGACCACGAACAGTGAGTCCTCGTCGGGCCTGACCGGTTCGACGAGGTCGGGGCGTCGGCCCGAGAGGGCGGTGTCGAGGATCTCTCCGTGGTGCGAGTGCCACTGCCCGAAGTTGTCGTTCGCGTAGATCACGGGGATGCCGCGTTCGCGAGCGCGGTGCAGCAGGTCCACGACGACCGGGACGATCTCGGTCACGGACGGCACAAGAAGATCGGCGTCGGCGTGCTCGTACGTGTTGAGCATGTCGACGACGACCAGCGCGGACTCTCTCATGCCCTCAACCTCGCAGAAGCCCCGGCCGCCGACGGCGCGGCGATGCCGTGCGGTGGGCCGAGTGGCGCAGCGCAGTGTCGGGCGGGCGCATCGTCGAGGCGTTCTCAGGGCAGCCGCCCGATAGGAGACGACGTCCTGGCGCGGACGGCTCCCCTCCGCGCCACGTCGTCGCGATGCTGGGGACCGTGTGATGAAGAGCCTGACGCTGGGCGTCGAAGAGGAGTTCATGCTGGTGGACCGCGGCAGCAGGGCCCCGGTCAACCGGGCTCCCGCCGTGCTCCGCGCGGCGAGGCCCGCGCTCGGCGAGCAGGTCCAGACGGAGTACTACGACGCCCAGGTGGAGATCTGCACCCGCCCGGCGGCGCACAGCGAGGACACTCGCGAACAACTCGCCCGGCTGCGCCGCGTGGTGGGCGCCGCGGCCGAGGCGGCGGGCTGCCTCCTGGTCGCCGCCGGGACTCCGGCGGTGCCACCCGCCGAGCCGCTGACGGTGACCGACACCCGCCGGTACCGGCTGATGGCCCGCCGCTACGCCCCGCCCCGGAACCCCGCCTACACCGGCCTCGTCTGCGGCTGCCACGTCCACGTGGGGTCGCTGCGCCGGGATCATGCGCTGAGGCTGGCCAACCACATGCGACCGTGGCTGCCCGTCCTGCAGTCCCTCGCCGCCAACTCTCCCTTCTCGCTGCGGGAGGACACCGGCTTCGACAGCTGGCGCGCGGTCGAGCACGCCCGCTGGCCGACGGTCGGGCCGCCCCCGGTCCTCGACGAGCGGCGCTATCGCGACATCGTCGGCGCGCTGATCGGGGCCGGGGTGATCCTCGACGACCGGATGGTCTACTGGCATGCCCGGCCGTCCGAGCACGTACCGACCCTGGAGGTCCGGATCGCGGACGCCAACGCCGACCTCGATGTCGTGGTGCTGCTGGCAGCGCTCGTACGAGGTCTGGCCGTCGCCCTGCTGCCCGAGGCGGAGTCCCACGCCCCGCCGCCGAACGCCCCGTACAGCCGGCTCCTCCTGGCCCATCGCCTCGCGGCGGCACAGGGAATCGGCGGAGTCGGTCTCGACCCCGAGAGCGGCGAGGAGCAGCCGGCCGAACGGCTGGTGCACCGCCTCGTCGAGCGGGCGGCACCAGGACTGGAGCGGGCGGGAGACCTGACGCGCGTCGAGGACCTCTGGCGACGTCTCCGTACGAACGGGAACGGCGCCGCACGCCAGCGGGCGGTGCTCCGGCAGCGGGGCAGCCTCGAAGGCGTCGTCGACGCGCTCGCGGCGATGACCGCGGGTCCCTGAACCGGACGCCCTGGGCTCCCTGGCACGAGAGGGGATTGAAGGCACGCAAGGAGGGCAGCCGACCGTTTGGCCGGAGATGTCCGGCCGGAGCAGTGAAGGAGGAGACTCGTGAGCATGGTGAAGGAATCCATCGAAGTCGATGTCCCGCTGCGCCATGTCTACAACCAGTGGACGCAGTTCGAGGAGTTCCCCAGCTTCATGGAGGGTGTGGAGACGGTACGACAGCTGGACGACCAGCACTGTCACTGGAGGACGAAGGTGGCCGGTGTCCAGCGGGAGTTCGACACCGAGATCGTCGACCAGCTGCCCGACGAGCGGATTTCCTGGCGCACGGTGGGCGGCGAGGTACGGCAGAAGGGTGTCGTCACGTTCGAGCAGATCGACCCCGCCCACACCCGAGTCATTCTGGCCATGGACTTCCAGCCCGAGGGCATGGCGGAGAAGACCGGCGACGCGCTGGGCGTGCTCGACCGGCGGGTGAAGGGCGACCTGAAGCGGTTCAAGGGGTTCATCGAGGAGCGCGGCCGGGAGACCGGCGGATGGCGCGGCCGGATCACCCCGGCGGAACGCGACGCCATGACGGGGCACGGCGGCGGTCCGGGCGGTGCCACGACCATGGGCGAGGCACGCATGACCGACGAGGGGGCACCGCCGCGCCAGGACTACGCCGACAAGCCTCCGACGCCGGGCACGGGCCCGGGCCGGATGCCGGTGGACCCGGACGACATGCGGCACGGCTGACCTCGCGGGCCTCGCGGGCCCCGATCGCCCTGTCTGCCGAACCGCAGGCGGCCGCCGACCCCCGAGGGGCCGGCGGCCGCCCTTGTCACGTGCCGCCCTCTCACGCCTCTGTCACGTGCCGCCCCTCAGGCCTCACGCGTCCGTCACGTGCCGCCCCTCACGCCTCGCGGTCGCGCCGCAGGGTGCCGCGCGTCCGGCCGGGTCCGCCCCTTCCCGTCCCGGCCGCGACACGGTCGTGCACCGGGTCGCCCTGCGGCGGCCCGGAGCGGGGGGCGCGCCCAGCAGTTCGAGGAGGCCGGCGACCTCGTGTCCCGCCTCGGCAGGGTGGCGGAACTGGGCGTTGGGGTTGATCTCGTAGCTGTTCCGCCGGCCGTCCGCTCCCCGGGTGCGGGTGACGTACCCGTCCGCCTCCAGGTCGGCGACGATCGCCTGCACGGTCCTCTCCGTGACCCCGCACTCCGCGGCGACGTCTCTCAGCCGGATCCCGGGATCGCGGGAGAGCACGAGGAGCACCCGGGCGTGGTTGGTGAGAAACGTCCAGCTCGGGTGGTGGCGTGCACCAGCTGCCATGACCTCCGTGTGCCCACCTCACCGAAGGTCATGCTCTATACGTCCTGTTTTTCACGTATTTCTTGACGTATGTCGGAGGGCGGGGCACCATGACGGATGGGAGCGCCCCACGGAATCCGACCGGCACCGGCGGCATCCGCCGCCCCGCGATCCTGCTGGAGGTGCACGATGACCTCCGATGCCCGCCGCCAGTTCCCCTGCGCGGTATGCGGATGCCCGCTCGGCCCGCGCCCGTACAACGGCCGCGCACCCGATTCCTCGTACGTCGACCCCGACGATCCCCTCCGCGACGGTCAGCGCCCCCTGCTGGCCTGCAGCGTCGAGCACCTCGCGCTCCTCGAGGGGGAGCTGAGAGAACGCCCCTACCACGACGCGGAACTCTGGTTCGCGAAGATCACCCGCGCCATGGGGCGGCACGATCACGGCCTCAGCATGGCGGACCTCGGCCGGGAGACCGGACTCGACCAGGCACAGCTCGAAGCCGGGGCCCTCTGGATCACGCATCTCCCCCGCGTCCCGCACCGCGAGACGCGTCTCCGCGGCACCTCCTGACCTGCGGCATCGACGCGGCGGTCCAGACCTCGCGTCTCCCCGGCAGCATGCGGGAAGCCTCGTTTCCTCGGACAATGACTCGTTGGTGGCCTACGCCGAGCCGCCCCGTTGGGCATGGAACGTCCCGTCCAGCAGGGACGTCGGCACAGAAGGAGACCGTCAATGCTGATCACCCACGCCATCGAGGACGGCGTCCTGCACGTGACGTTTCTGCGCGATCTCGATGTCAGCAGCCGGGCGGCGGCCTCTCTGGAGACCGAGGCGCTCGTCCACTCCCACCGCCCACGGCACGTGCGCGTGCAGTTGCCCACCCGCGACCCCTCGGCGGCCTCGCTGAGCGTGCTCACGCGCGCGCGGCGGTTGTGCGAGCACCTGGGCATCCCGCTGACCGTCGTCGGCCCCGCCCGGCACTCCACACCCGACCCGGGCCCCGCCCCCTCGGGCGCCGCCGCCTGACGCCCGTGGAGGAGCGGTACGACGCCACGCCGTACCGTCCCTCCCTGCGGCGCGGCGAGGCGAGGTCATGGCCGACGCAGGCCATCGGCTCCGCACACCGGGGCGCCGGTGAGTGTCGTCAAAGTAGCGCCGTCCGCCCGAAGGGCGGGCCCGGCGGGCAGACGAGACTTCGACGACACGACCCAGCGCCGACGAGACTGCTGGTCTCCCGCACCGCGAAGGACGTAAGGCTCTCGGCCACGTCAGGGGTTGAGGGCCGGGATGACGTCGGAGCCGTACGCGTCGATCGTCACCTCCCGGGCGTCGTGCATGTTGTAGACGGCGAACTGGTCGACACCGAGCTCCCGGAGCCTCCTCAGCTTCTCGACGTGCGCTTCGGCCGGGCCGAGGAGGCAGAAGCGGTCGACGATCTCGTCGGGGACGAAGTCCGTGGAGGGGTTTCCGGCGCGGCCGTGGTGGCTGTAGTCGTAGCCGTGCCGGTCCTTGATGTACGTGGTGAGCGCGTCCGGGACCATGTCGGAGTGCTCGCCGTACTTGGCCACCAGATCGGCGACGTGGTTGCCGACCATGCCGCCGAACCAGCGGCACTGGTCGCGCGCGTGGGCCAGCGCCTCGGGTGAGTCGTCGGCGGTGACGTACGCGGGGGCGGCGACGCAGACCGTGAGCGCGTCGGGGTCACGGCCCGCGTCCACCGCCGCCTGGCGGACCGCCTTGACCATCCACTCGGTGAGGAACGGGTCGGCGAGCTGGAGGATGAAGCCGTCCGCCTTCTGTCCGGCGAGCGCCAGCGCCTTCGGGCCGTACGCGGCCATCCAGACCGGCAGCTTGCCGCCCGCCACCCACGGGATGCGGATCGGGTTGCCGTCCACGACCGCCTCGCGGCCCTCGGCGAGGTCGCGGATGGCGTCGATGGCCTCGCCGAGCCTGGCCAGGGTGTTGGGCCTGCGCCCGGCGACCCGCATGGCGGAGTCGCCGCGGCCGATGCCGCAGACGGTCCGGTTGCCGTACATGTCGTTGAGGGTGGCGAAGGTGGAGGCCGTCACCTCCCATGTCCGTGTCCCCGGATTCGTCACCATCGGGCCGACGTGGAGCTTGGTGGTGTGTTCGAGGATGCGGCTGTAGATGACGAAGGGCTCCTGCCAGAGCACGGCGGAGTCGAAGGTCCAGCCGTAGCGGAAGCCGTTGCGCTCCGCGCGGCGCATCAGGCCGACGACTTCGGAGGCGGGCGGGTCGGTCTGCAGGACGAGTCCGAAGTCCACGTCGTGGTTCTCCTAGTTCAGGTACTGGCAGGGATCGCGGGGTGAAGACGCCGTGTCCGGCACGCCCGGTGAACTTCCTCTGGTCGATGACGAGTTCGCCGCGCGAGAGGACGGTCTCGACCTGGCCGGTGACCGTCTTCCCCTCGTACGCCGAGTAGTCGACGTTCATGTGGTGGGTCTCCGCCGACAGCGTCTGGACGGTGTGCGGGTCGTAGATCACGACGTCGGCGTCCGCGCCCGGGGCGATCGTGCCCTTCTGCGGGTACAGGCCGAACATCCGGGCCGGCGTGGCGCAGGCGATCTCGATCCAGCGGCGGCGGCCGATGTGCCCGTCGACGACGGCCTGGTGGAGCAGGTCCATGCGGTTCTCCACGCCCGGAAGGCCGTTGGGGATCCTGGAGAAGTCGCCCCGGCCCAGATCCTTCTGGCCGGCGAAGCAGAAGGGGCAGTGGTCGGTGGAGACGACCTGGAGGTCGTTCGTCCGCAGCCCGCGCCACAGGGCCGCCTGGTGCTCCTTCGGCCGGAGCGGAGTCGAGCAGACGTACTTGGCGCCCTCGAAGTCCGGCTCGGCGAGGTTGTCGGTGGAGAGGAAGAGGTACTGGGGGCAGGTCTCGCCGAAGACCGGCAGTCCCTTGTCCCGGGCCGCCGCCAGCTCCGCGACCGCCTCCTCCGCCGAGACGTGGACCACGTACAGCGGCGCCCCGGCGACCCGCGCGAGCTGGATCGCCCGGTGGGTGGCCTCGGCCTCGAGCAGGACCTTGCGGACCTCGCCGTGGTAGCGGGGGTCGGTCTCGCCGCGGGCCAGGGCCTGTTCGACCAGGACGTCGACGGCGATGCCGTTCTCGGCGTGCATCATGATGAGCCCGCCGTCGTCGGCGGCCCGCTGCATGGCGCGCAGGATCTGGCCGTCGTCCGAGTAGAAGACCCCCGGGTACGCCATGAGCAGCTTGGATTCTCTGAAATGCCCCTTCGGCGTCGCCTCCCCACCCGAGGGGAGGTCCATTGAAATACCATTCTCATTTCGGAGCTCGTCATCGACGCCACCCTGCACACCCTCGACGGACCCGCAGAGTTTCACCTCCTCGTCCAGGACCAGCAGCTCGTCATCGCAGTGAGCCGTTTTCATCCTGCCTCTGTGGGGTGAAATGGCAGGTCAGCAGGGGTGCGCAACGAGACGAGGCTCCTGGTCGTTGCGGTGGTGTTCTCTACGCACCAGGCATCACCCGAGGAGCCTCGCTTGGTCCCGTATCGTGCCACGGTCGACGTCCCGCATGAGCTGGTTGAGCACGTTTCCTGGCTCATCTACGCACGAAGGTGTGAACGCCGTTAGCGGTGGCGGAAGCTGGGATGCTTCCAGCAGGCCCTGCTCGCGCTGGTGCACCTGCGCAAGAACGAGACGCTGCCCGCCCTGGCAGCCGGCTTCGGCGTCTCGACAGCCACTGCCTGGCGTTACGTCGACGAGACCCTCGACGTTCTCGCGGCATGGGCGCCGGGCCTGCACGAGGCCCTGACCGGCCTGGGAGAGGGCGACTTCGTCATCGTCGACGGCACCCTGATCCCCATCGACCGCATCGCCGCCGACGAGTCGTACTACTCGATGAAGCACCGCAAACACGGCATGAACGTGCAGGTCATCGCCCGCCCCGACGGCACACCGCCCTGGTTCTCCCGCGCGACACCCGGCCGCACCCACGACCTGACCGCCGCCCGCGCCCACGGCATCGTCCAGGCCTGCCTCACCCGGCAGATCCTCATTCTCGCGGACCGCGCCTACCAGGGCGCCGGCGCCACCGTCCGCACCCCGTACTACCGCCACCGCGAACAACCTGAGCACTACCAGCAGTTCAACTGCGACCATGCCCGGCTGAGAACTCCGGGAGAACGGGCCTTCGCGCAGCTGAAGTCCTGGCGAATCCTCCGACGAGCCAGATGCTCCACCCGCCGCATCAGCACCCTCATTCAGGCCGTCCACACCCTGCTGACCTGCAACTATCCAGGATGAAAACGGCTCATTGAATCCGTCCAATACGCGAGTCGGGCATTCGCCGAAGCCTGCAGGTCAGCAGGTGTCAGCCAGAGCATGGGCGCGATCGGGTCCAGCGCGGACAACGCGCTCGCAGAGTCCTTCAGCGCAACCTTCAAACGCGAAACACTCCAGGGCAGAAAAGCCTGGGGCAACGCGCGCGAGGCCCGCCTCGACGTGTTCCGCCGGCTGCACCGCCACCACACCCGACGCTGTCACTCCCGCCTCGGACACCGCAGCCCGAGCGCCTACGAGACAGCGTCCCGAGCACCATCAACGACGCTGACGCCAGTCGCATAACCCGTGTCCAGGATTCGGGGTCAAGGCCTCTCCTTTGAACCTCCGCCTCGTTTGTCCCGTGCTGGTGCTCGGTGTCCATCTCAGTCGACGGAGGCAAACATGCCGGATCCGGGCAGCCCGCCCGGTTGCGGGAGGTCCTCGGCGACGTTGGCAGGACGCGGGACCCCATCGCCACGACGAACCTCTGAACGAGATCTCCGGTGGTGGCACGCCGGCATGCGTGCGGCCTGGAGCGTGCGAGCGCAGGCTCCGCCGGCGGTGCTGCGGACATCGCGCGGATGGCCCTGGTCGTGCTGTGGGGGGTCATGCCCTTGCCGGGCCTGTTGCCCTGCGGGACGCCGGGCCGGGCGGGCACTGTTCGCGTTCGCCGGGCTGGCGTCTCGTTCCGCTTCGCAGGCTCTCATCGCATCGGTCGCCCTGTGGGCGATGGAGGAACCCGCTATGTCTTCCGTTTTCCTCGGCAGCAGCAGCCTCGTGTCGCGGTGGGGGTGCTGAGCGTGGGTGACATCGAGGTTCCGGAGTGGGCTGAGGGTGCGTTGGGTGCGTTGGGTGGTCAGGCGTGGCCGCAGTTGAGTGAGTCGGCGTTGGTGGCGGAGTCGCTCGAGTGGGAGGCCGTGGCGGGGTTTGTGCGGGAGTTGGAGGCGCGTTTCGGGGAGGAGGCGTACGGGGCGGCGCGTTCGATGGAGGGTGAGGGCGCGCGGGCGATGGAGGAGTCGGTCCGCGGGTTCTTGGAGGGTGTGGGTCCGGAGCAGGAGTTGCCGGCGTTCCAGCAGATCGCGAAGTACGCGCAGGATACCGCGGACAATCTGCGGAAGACCGCGATCCAGGTGGAGACGACGAAGGTCACCATTTTGGGGATGGTGGCGTGGCTGGTGGTGCAGTTGGCGATGGCGGCGGCGTCGCTGGTGGTGACGTTCGGGGCGTCGGCGGCTGTCTCGGCGGGGGTGTGGGCGGCGATCAAGGCCGCGATCCCCATGATTGTGCGGCAGTTGATCAGTGAGATTCTGATGGGCGCCGTGATCATGGGCGGGTTGAACGTGGCGGCGCAGGTGGTCGGGTTCGCGAAGGGGACGCGTCGGGAATTCGGTCTGGAGAATCTGGCCGAGGTGGGTATCAATGTCGGGATGGGCGCGATCGGTGGGGCGATCGGGTTCGGTGTCGGCAAGGTGTTCACGGCTGGTGTGACCAAGGCGCTGGGGGCGAAGGCGGC